>JAQYVK010000508.1 GCA_030145585.1 Desulfatiglandales bacterium
TGCAGCTGCGTCCGGGGACCGATTGCGCCCTGCTGATGGGCATGATCAATGTCATCATCGAGGAGAATCTGTACGACAAGGAGTTCGTAGATAATTGGTGTCATGGCTTTGACGAGCTGGCAGAACGGGCAAGAGAATACCCGCCGGATAAGGTCGCTGAGATCACATGGGTACCTGCAGAACAAATACAAACGGCTGCCCGCATGTTTGCCACGGAAACACCGTCCTGTGCCATGGAGGGAATGGGTGTAGCCCATCAACCGAATTCCTACGGCGCTCTTGCGGCCCGGCATATCATTTCGGCCATTGTGGGCAACGTGGATGTAAAAGGCGGAGAAGAATTGTTGGGCCCGGCACCGTTTATTACCGAACATGAGATCGAACTGCCGGAGGCTCTCCCGGTGGAACAGCGCGAAAAAATTCTGGGCAAGCAGTTCAAACTTTATTCGTGGCCCGGGTACGAAATGGTCCAAAGCAATGTGGAGCGCGTCTGGGGCAAGCGCTGCGATATGTTCGGCTATACCTGTATGGCCCCCGCACCGTCGCTTTACAAGGCGATTGCCTACAGCGATCCTTACCCCGTGCGCGCCCTGATCACCTTATCATCAAATCCGATGGTCACGATACCCAATACCAAGCTTGTCCACAAAGCGCTAAAGAGCCTGGATCTTTATGTGGTTAATGATTATTTTATGACTCCCAGCGCACAGCTGGCCGACTATGTATTGCCGTCCGCCATGTGGCAGGAACGCGACTTTTTGTGGAATTTTCACAACACCACGCCGGTGATTGTGGCCGGTGAGGCGGCCGTGCCACCGACGATTCCGGGTAAGCACGATCGCCGTACCGACTTTGATTTTTGGCGCGGTCTGGGCATTCGATCGGGCCAGGAGGAATATTGGCCCTGGGAAACCATGGAGGCGTATTATGATTACCGACTGGCGCCCATGGACTTAACATTTAAGAAACTACTCAAGATGGATCGATGGGAGCCTGAGAAATGGGAATATAAGAAATATGAAACAATGGGATTCGGTACACCTACAGGAAAGATTGAGCTTTCTTCTACGGTCATGGAGAAGCTGGGTTACGACCCACTCCCATACTATCAGGAACCACCGGAAAGTCCGGTAGAATCGAAGGAACTAGCCGAGGCCTATCCCTATATTCTGATTACCGGCGGCCGCTTCCATCCCTACTTCCACTCCGAGCACCGTCAAATAGAAACGCTGCGCAAACGATACCCCTGGGCGATCATGCAGTTGCATCCGGATACGGCAAAAGAGCTGGGCCTTGCAGAAGGGGATTGGGCCTGGATCGAGACGCAACACGGCCGTGTGATGCAAAAGGTCCAAATATTCGAAGGTATTGATCCTCGCGTGGTGCACGGTCAGCATGGATGGTGGTATCCCGAGATGCCGGGAGAGGAACCCTGGTTGCACGGTGCATGGGTTTCCAATATCAACGTCTGCACTTCCAGTGATGAAGCGGAATGCGATGAGGCCCTGGGATCCTGGCCGCTGCGTACATTTCAGTGCAAGGTGTATAAAGTTAAGCGCTATGGCGAGGAACACCCGATAGCGGGATGATTCTTGAAAGCACTCACCGTGTACTTTACACCGTTTCTTATTTGGTCTCTGGAACACCCCGTCCTCTGGGTGGGGTCAGAGTCAATTGTCCCTGCCGAGAACGATGATACAAAGTGTTTAAATTCGAAATCCGAATATCGAAATCCGAAATTCACCCGCCTGAGGCGGGCAAGAATTCAAAGCACTAATGTTCCAATGTCATAAACAAACACACCAAGTCGTAGTCTCGAAACCGAATGACGTACAGTACAGTTTCGGTCATTTGGATTTTGGTCATTAGATATTGTTTCGAATTTCGGATTTCGAGATTCGAATTTTTTCGTTCTCCAGCGCGATAACCCCGGCACCCCTATGGGGTGTTGCCTCAAAGAAGGGTCTTCTATATCCGGATCTTTACTTACAGATCCAGGATATCGGTGATATTCAGTTCCAGCATCTTTAGACTGCTCAGGACTCGGGCCAAGTTTCGGGAAAGGGCTGGAAAATCGTCTGCCATACTTTCCAACTCAAGAGCGGCCTTTTTCATGGTTTGTATTTTGGCGTCCATCTCGACCAATTCATTTTGTTGTGTCATGATATTTCCTCATTATCGATCTAATGGTTTTTTCTCAAATCCCTGAACCTTTTCGCCTTTACATCATACCTGGGCAGGGTTCCGTAGTCATGAAATTCCAGTTTGTATCCCAAGTTGGTTTTCAATCTGAGCTGATCAACCAGTTGTCTTTGCACAGACTCCTGCTGACTCACGGCATCGGGCTGTAATTCTATCTTCAAGGTAATCCGGTCCACATCCCCTACCTTATCCACAATGACTTCAAATTCATCACTGAGACCCTCGATGCCTCTCACCACTTCCTCTATGGCAGAAGGGGAGAGGAGCACGCCCTTTACCTTGGTAATGTCATCCGACCTGCCCACAACCCCTCCCTTAAGTATCCGGAATGTTCTTCCGCAAGGGCATGGCTCAGGGCTCCATTCGATAATATCCTTGGAATCGAAGCGGACACAGGGCATGGCTTGGCGGTCAAGGGCAGTAATGATCATCTTGCCCCGTTTCCCGGGTTCCTCGATAATCTCTCCCGTTTCAGTATCTTCGATTTCCACAAGAAAGAGGGCTTCGTTCACATGGAGACCTCCTGACTGCTCGGTACACTCGAAAGACCAAGCCCCGATTTCGGTGGCGCCTGCATGGTCGTACACCTTGGCCCCCCAGGCTTCTTCCATGCGTTTCTTGGTCGTCGGTATGCTGGCGCCCGGTTCCCCCGCACACGTGATCTTGTCTATGGTGAGGGAGGAGGGATCGATATCCAATTTGTCCCTTGCCGTATCTGCCATACCCAGAACGTAAGTAGGTGTGGCCATCATGGCCGTTGCCTGGAGTTCTTGAATCTTCAGGATACGGGCTTTGGTATCCAGAACGCCACCCGGAACGACTTCGCACCCGAGTTTTTCGGCCGCGTAGTGTCCGGCCCAGAAGGCCACAAAGATATTATAACCGAAAGGAATGAAGACACGGTCGGAAGGGCGGTATCCCTGGGCCCAGAGGATAAAGGCCCAGCTCTCGGCCCACCAATCCCAGTCCTGCCAGGTGTCGGGCTGGTACACGGGTTGGCCTGTGGTTCCGCTTGTCTGACGGAACTCCACCACCTCTTCGAGGGGAACGCACAAGGCGTCGCCATAGGGGAAGGGGTCCTTGCGCTGGATATCCCTCATCATGGACTTTTCTACTTTTGGAACATGACGAATGTCATCCATAGAGCGGATATCCCCGGGCTTGATCCCGGCTTTGTCGTAGAGGGATCTGTGAAACTTTGAGTGATTATAGGCCCAGTCAAATATTTTCCTGAATTTTTTTAACTGCAGCTCGCGGATTTTCTCCAGAGGCATGGTTTCTAATACGGGGTTCCAGAATCTCTGTTCGGTATTCATATTAGCGCCCTTACTGAAAGTTTTCGGTTTTTTCTACCCCTTCAATATCTGTTGGTAGATGATTTTTTAAAACAGGTGTTTCACTTGAACCTTTACCCGCCATCACTTTGGCGGGCATTGAATTCTTGAATCCCTGCCCGCCATTTGTATGTTGTGCTTGCTGCCTAATGCCTAAAGTCCCGGTGTTTTTCGGGACGCTCCTCAAGCGCGAAGCGCGGTCCTCTATCCAATCAGCCCTCAATTAGGTGTTTCACTTGAATCCTTGAATCCTTGAATCCTCGGATCCTAATCTAATTCGATTCAAGTCGAACTCAGAGATTTTATTATTTGGCAAATTTTAGATAGTAAACTTTAAACTATCCTAGTATCATCCTTCCTGCTTGATTCTTTTGACTTCTTCGTTGAAACTTTCAAGGACCCCTTTGTAGTCTCCAATGACCCCGACATGAGAAAGTTTGAAAATTGGCGCTGATTCATCAGAATTGATCGCCACAATGAGTTTGGACTTTGAACACCCGGCCATGTGCTGGAGCGCTCCAGAAATCCCTACGGCAATATAGACCTGTGGGTTCACCTTCTTTCCCGTCAACCCTACCTGGAGTGAACTGGGTACCCAGCCATTGTCCACCGCCGGGCGGGTCCCCGCTATGGCGCCTCCCAAGAGATCCGCTGTCTCTTTAATAAGATCCATGCCCTCTTTCTTCTTCAACCCCCGTCCTCCGCACACCACAACGTTTGCAGAAGCCAATTTTAAGGCCAACTCCATGCTCTCATCCTTTTCCTTCTTCACGAAACGGGTTCTCACCCCGGATGGATCCAAAGACAGATCGAATGCAATGACCTCTTTCTTTAACGACGCGTCATATTCAGCCGGATCGAACGCCCCTTCCCGCACCGAGGCAATCTGGGGTCTACCTTCAGTATTGCAAAAATGCCCATGGGCCTTGCCTCCGAATACAGGCTTCACCTGCTCCAGCAGGCCCTTCTCTGAATCCAATTTTAAATCAACGCAGTCCAAAGTCACACCCGTCTTCAGCCGGAAAGCGAGTCTAGGCGCCAGATCCAGCCCCATATCGTTTTGCCCGAACAGGACAATTGATGGTTTCAATTCCCCAACTATTTGCTCCATAGCCTGGAGACAGGCATCGGTCATATAATTTTGAAGGAGTGGATCAGCGCCCATATAGACCTTATCCGCCCCGTATCCGTAACCCGCTTCAGTACCTTTAAGGGCTTCCTCCCCCAAAAAGACCAGGCTGAGTTCCTGGCTCAGTTCCTCGGAAAGCCTTTTACCGATCCGCATCAGTTGGGCAGTGACCGAAGACAGGCCCTCTCCATCCATTTCGCCGAAAATCATGATATTTTTATAATCTTCCATCTCTTGACCTCACTCTTTTGTATCCCACTCGAACAATGGGAGAAAAACGCTTGCCTTCAGGAGAAAACTTCAGTTTGATTTTCTCGCTAAAGGATTCAAGGATTCAAGAATATCAGATTAGGACAGCTTCACTCGAATCCTCGACCCCTTGAACCCTTGACCCCTAAAGCCATCGACCTCAGTCGATGGCTGTTTACTTCAAAGAAAGGCCTTCTTCAAGAAGTTTCTTTGCTAGATTTTTCCCTTGCTCTTCAGGGCTTTCACCAGGCATGAGATCACAATCCGTGATGCCCAGATCCGGCTCGTAAAGATCTTTCATCTCCATGATATCCGATTTTTCGAATCCTACATCCGATGCCGACCATTTCGGAATCTCCTTTTTCTTGACCTTCATCAGGGCTGCAAGGGATACATTCCGCAACTCGCCCCCTTCACTGGTAAAGGTCACGACCGCAGGCATATCGGACTCAAGAACCTCTATACCGTCTGAAACGACCCGCTCCACCGTCACCTTTCCATCCTGGATCGTTGCGTTGCGGGCGATCGTAATGCTTGGG
>JAQYVK010000509.1 GCA_030145585.1 Desulfatiglandales bacterium
TCGTAAACCGCCTTTTTTAAATGAAACAATTGTAACAACTTGTCTCTCGGGTTTCTTATTCCGCCGAGATTGACCACGTGGTCAACCGGTATCTGATCCTGACTCGATAAAATGTAATGCACATAGCGTTTTATGATGAGGGGGTCATAGCCGAGGATAGAGGGGAAACCATATCGCAATCCATCGTTGGTCTCGAACGCGTCGCTGAAAGTAACAATCCGCCCCTCTGCTGGACTCCCCATGAGTTCTTCGACAACCCTCTTCTTTTCCGGAGAAGTAACAAACTGATAGGGCCGGATAAAGCCCGATCCGAATAGATACAAATCCACCATCACAATGACTGGAAATAATAAAGGCAGAATCCATGGGTAAATTCTCTTTCTCTTCTGAACAAAAAAGAGCAGTAAAGCACACAAAAAAAACAAGGCACCTTGATAAATCGAAGAGCTTATCCTTCCATAAAGTCCGGTTAGGTCGGCGTGTGTCACCGGTCCTTCGGCAAAGTTTCGAAAAAGATGAAAAAACAGAGGATAAGGAAATAACATGAGGGCTATTAATAAAAACAAAAAGAGTATCCCAATAAGTGAAATGAAGGGTATAAACC
Organism: Desulfatiglandales bacterium; assembly: GCA_030145585.1. GTDB lineage: Bacteria > Desulfobacterota > DSM-4660 > Desulfatiglandales > HGW-15 > JAQYVK01. The sequence goes on from JAQYVK010000509.1 coordinate 605, forward strand.
CTTTATTTGTACGCCAGCCATCATCCTGCATTCGTTCCATGCCCATTCCGGATACCACGGAAATCCCAAAGACATATAAAAATATGATCTGTGCGGGTATTCGAAAACTATTAAAACCTGGGAGTTTATAGATAAGAGGATATAATGGGTTATGTTTACCCAACGCAAGGAAAAGAGAGAGAACGAGCAAGAAGAGAAAGAACCTTCTCAAACGGCGAAGGGAATGGGTGTCAATTCTAATAAAGATAAGAAACAACGGCAATATGCCCACGTATCCGCAGCTTTCCCAAAAATGCCAGCTTTCTTGGCTCCGCCAATAAGTCTGATCAACAGCATTACCAAAAATATCCGGAAGGATGAAAGCGAGCAATTCTTTGGGGTGCAAGGACTCGTAGGTGGCAAAAGCGTAATCGACACCTCCTGACCTGGTAGAGAGCATTGTAAACTCTAAAGTCGGTAGAACTTGGATCGCTGCAAGGGCAAAACCTAAAATAAGGATCAGGAACATTCCGACACCTAATCTCTTGGCATCCTTAGGACATTGATGGTGCAGAAAATGTACGCTCTTGTAGAGGCCAAAAAGCAGCACACCCAAGATGGTATAAAAAGCAATCTGAGGAAATCCGCCCAGGATTTGGATGGCTAGCAGTAATCCTGCAATAACCGTATTTTTAAAATCATTCGTTTGGATAAATCTGTATAGAAAAAGGAAGATGAGGGGTATCCAAATATATGTTTGTACAAAAGTAAGATGCCCGGCATAGACATGCCCCATGAAATATCCATTGAAGATGAAGATTATTGCTGAAATGAAACTTCCTGCGCGAGAAACCGAGAGACCTCGCATCAACATATACATGAAACAACAACCTAAAACGAAATGTAAAATTGTAGAGTATACGTATGCCGAATCAGTGGGGAAAAAGTAGTAAAGGAAACCAAGAGGATAAAACATAGATCCTTGGATATTCGCTATTAAAGGTGTGCCGGAAAAAAGAAATGGGTTCCAAAAAGGCAACGAGCCATGAGTCAAAAGATGGTTTCGAATAAATGTTTTTAGGGGGGAAAAATATGTGACAAAATCGCCCCCGTAGAGGGTGCCCTCAGAGCTTAATATTTCAATAAAAAATACCACGCTGATCGAAACAAATAGACAGATATGAAGGAGTTCCCATTTTTTTTGCTTAGTTGTTATCATCTTATTTCAATACCAGGTTTATCCCCGTCAGATTTCCTCAGAATGAGTAGGATGGATACCCCAAAGGGAAAGTTTATTAACTTGAGGCACCTTAGCTCAGCCTTATATAAAAATCCGAGCAACAAATTCATTATATTAGGAAGACTCAGAAAGAAATCAGATTGTGCTTGTTTACTATGAGAAAAAATCGATTTAAAGGTTCTAACAGCCAAGATAGGCATAGAGAGGGTGAAGTTGTAATAACTCGATTTTATGATCTTGCAGTTCATTTCATGGATAATCCGTAATAATTTTTTTCTAGTGTATCGTCTTTTATGATGAAGGGCCACATCATGAGCGCTCCAAAAAATATCGAAAGCTGGAACGGCCACCAGGATATGTCCTCCAGGCTTGGATACCCGTATCATCTCCTTCAATAGCCTGACATCTTGTTCGAGGTGCTCTAAGACATCTAGGCACGTTATTATTGTAAAAGTATCATCCTTGAAAGGAAGGCAGTGATCCGCATCCGCACATATAATCCGTTTCAATTCCCGCTTCCTTAGATATTTGATGGCTTGTAGTGAAAGCTCGATACCATAGGTTTCTCCGAAATTCTGTAAGATCTTTAAAATAATCCCTGTTCCAGCGCCAATGTCCAGTATTCTGCCTTTCTCTAACGCCTTATTGTCAAGACCGCTTAGGGCCTGTCTGAGGAGAAATTGTTTGCCCCTAAACCACCAATGGGATTGTTCGATGTGATACATTATTTTGAATTCTTCTTTTTCCATAGTTTCGAGAGTCTGAGCCTTATAGAATATCTTAACTTGACTACTTGCGTTTGCCTAGCCTCTTTGACCTAAGCGCTTCTTATGGCCTTTTCCTTAATGAACTATCCCTGCAGTGAACTGCTACCTGCAATCTGCAGACAATCACATCGGATCGTGATACTCACCGATGACGTTGAATACACATAAATTCGAATTCGCCGCTGCTTTCAGCGGGGAATTCGAATTTAATCCTTATCGGCAATTTTGCTTTCCTTACTCGGATTGGCCTATTGTAAGGAGAGCGGCTGTTCTAGCGAACAACAGAAGTCCCGACCGGTGATCGGGGTTCTTCACTAAAAATATATTTTCCCATAAAGTCGCGGAGATCTGGTTGATTCGGTTCAATGGCCAGGGATCTCTGAAAGGCCTGATACGCCACTTCATTTCTGCCTACCTCATAAAGGGAAAAGCCAAGATGCTTGTGGTAACTGTAATTTTCGGAATTTAGCTCGAGTGCCTTTTGAAAGGATTTGATAGCCTTGTTGTAATCCCCGATTTTATGATAATAATACCCCCAGTTATGGTGGACCCCGCTCAGGTCCATATGGTAGACCAGGGCCTTTTCCAATTCCTTGCGGCCCTCTTCATATAATCCCCTATCAATAAGAAAAATGGCCATTTCCGTGTGGATCAAGTGATCATTGTATCCCACGTTTGAAGCTCTTTGTATGTATTTCAAGGCCAAAGAGGAATGCCCCCTTGCAAAAAAAAGTTTAGCATGATTAAAATGAAAAAAGGCCGCAACCTCACGGTTCATAAAATCTCTGTGGAAATCTTCATTAAAACTCTCTAAAGAATAATATCTCCATACTTGATAGGACTTACCTAATTTTCTTTTCTCTCCTATTCTCACAACCTTATTTAATAAGCCGAAAGGAACCAATTGATGTTGTGCCGGCATTTGAATGGGATCTGGGACAAATTTGGCATAATAAACAGCTCTATCCCCTTTTTTCTCAATAATTTGCTTCTCGATGTCGTTTCTCCGGTCCTCCCATCCTCGACCAATGGAGCGCGAATGGGTCTCCAGGTTGGGCAGTTTAAATATCAGATTGAACCGATCAAATATTTCAATATCCTCCCGCTTCCTTTCTACAATCCTACCATAGGTCACAGGAAATACATTATTATCGCTATCGATGAACAGGATATCCCCGTTTCCCAATGTTCTGAAAATATTGATAGCCTGTTCATGGGCCATGTAGTTCCTGCTCTGATTGCACCGGCCATAATTCATAACCATGAAGGTAACAGGAATGAGAAAACAGGCCGACCTGATCAGTCTTTGTGACCCTGCCCCCACGGAAGGAAGCGCTTTGACCTTTTTCAACAGGTCCCCTATCCCTACACCCGCAAGCAGGGTCAGAATTAATAATGTTGGAAGGACAAAGGGCGTGATCTCTAAAGATATGATGTTCAGAAAAATCGTGTAGACAAAATCAAAACCAATCACCAGCACAAAAAAAATCCGCCAGCGTGCGGAACTCAGCTTGAACCAACCCCACAGTGAAAATAACAGAATCACACTAAACTGAGACCAAACAAACCAGAGCGTCTCTTTTGTGCGAAGCAGATACTCTATTTTGGTTTTGGTCAGAACATACCCCGCCCGATGGGATCTACCGCTCACATGGGCCAGAAATCGCTCAAGCGTATTCGGATCTCCCCAGTGTATGGCTGCTCCTGCCTCCGTCCGAATAGGGAGATAAAGATATATAGTCAGTGCTGCAATAAAAAATATTGACAGGACGATAGCATTCTTAGGGTTGAATAAGGTCCTTTTGTCCCCGGAGAGGATCATGAATAAGACCGCAGGCGCCAACATGACCGTCTGCAAATGGTTGCCAAAGCTGATCCCCGTTACAAACACAAAAAGTATTAAAATGGGAAATTCCCGCCTCTCGTCCCACCACCATAGAATCTTGACCAGAAGGGCCACAAAAAAAGCGTGGAGAACATAGACCTCGGCAGCGACGGTTTGGAGCCAAAAGACAGATACGAACGCCAAAATAAGCGTCCCAACAAAGGCGGCCAGTTTAGAGGCCGTAATCCTGACTATCAAAGAATAGACCAGCCACAGGGTGGCCACTGCAAAAAAAACGGACATGAGGTTCATCCTGAACCCTACGTTTCCGATGGGAATCATGCAGAAGAGTTTTCCCAGGAGGGTGTAGAGGGGATAACCGCTACCGTGGGGAATCCCTAAGGAGAAGGCCGCGGCCGTGAGTTCACCACTGTCCCCCAAAAAGACAACGGGACTGATCGTGCTTTGATATACAACAAATGAGATAATAATCAGTAGAAATGGGAGAATAAAGTTTTTCGGATCGGATAGGCTCATTTTCAAATTGTTATTCCATCGAACCGGGTGAATCGGATGAATCCTGGTTGGCAGAAACGTCAGGGATCCCTTTTATTTTGTTTCCGGTCCTCCCAAGGCCGTATTGGCTTCTAACGATGTAGAGGGGCCTCTTTTTTACTTCATCATAGATGCGTAAAAGGTACTCCCCTAACAGCCCAATCGCGATCAACTGCACACCTCCCAAAAAGAGGACCAGCGTAACCAGCGTGGTGAAGCCCGTCTGAGCGATCTCAATTCCGACAAGCCTTCTTATCACGAAAAAGAATGCCAAGAGAAAACCCGCGGTACTGATGAGGACCCCCGCACCTGTCATGAGCCGCAATGGCTTGTATGAAAAGCTGAAAATCCCATCTAAGGCATACCGAACCAGTCGACGAAAGGATTGTTTTGGTTCACCAGCCCTACGGTCTTTACGATCATAATAGACCACGCCTTGTTTGAACCCGACCCAACCCCGGAGCCCGGGGAAAAATCGGTTTTTTTCAGGAAACCGGTTCAATTCCATGACGGCTTGCCGGTCCAGGAGACCAAAAATCCCTGTATGACCCGGTAGGGGAAAATCACTTACCCAACCGAAAAATCTGTGAAAGAGGTCGAACCCAACCCTACGGAGCCCCTTTTCTTGTCGACTGCGTCGCTCCGCCCGCACCACTTGGGCACCCCCTTGCCAGCAAGCGACCAGGTCCGGGATCAGTTCCGGTGGATCCTGTAGGTCTCCGTCCATGATTATGACGGCATCACCTTCTGAATGGGCCAGACCTGCGGCGATCGCCGGCTGATGGCCAAAATTACGTGATAGATCAATGACCGAAAACCTTGAATCCTGCTCGCACTGGGTATGCATGATGCTCCATGAATCGTCATCACTGCCATCATTTACATATAGGACCCGCCAGTTGCAGTCGCCTTGAACCTCACACACTTCGCGCAGTCTGCGATGTAATTCAGGTAAGTTCGCTTCTTCATTGTAGATAGGAATCACCACATCAAAGTTCAACATATAGAATCCTTATCGAAACTCTCCCTCAAACCGACGAGGTGACGGTTCAAATGTCCCGTTTCTTGAGGTTAATTGATGCTGGTTGCCGGATGTTTGATGCCGGTAAATCAAAATACATTTCCTTTCAAATCCAGTATCCAGTGACCAGGATCCAGTATCTGTTTGAATCAAGTACTACAACATATAGAAATCTGACATTCACCCGCCTTGGACGGACAAGATTTAAGATCTTGGGTTACGGATTCTCCTCGCGCCGGTTAAAAATCCTTGAGAAGACTATATATTTTGATCCAAAAAAATTAAAAATGGTGGCGGCCACAATGCCAAGCATACTTGCTAAAATGTACCACGGGCTTTTTCCCATGCCGGCATATTCAATAAACAGGTGCATAACACCGATGCGAATGCCCAGCCCGAAGAGGCAAATACAAATAAAGGAGATATAACTGTATGAGATTTTTATTGACCGACCAATCTTAAAAGCCCAGATCCGATCAAAAACATAGTTCCAACTCACAGCCACAAAAAAAGCGAATATGGCTGCAACACGCGGATCAAGAGAAAAAAGACCCACGAAGGCAACCAGGACTGCGGTATCGACAAAAAGTCCGGAAAATCCGACCAGACAGAATTTAATAAATTCAAAGAGAGT
>JAQYVK010000510.1 GCA_030145585.1 Desulfatiglandales bacterium
CATAATCACCGTGACCATCTCGATCCTAAAACACTGGCGCTGCTTCGGACCGAAAAAACCATTATTGTATTACCGGAAAAAAGTGCAGAAGGTGTCAAAGGGGGCACAATCATGAGAAATGGGGATGTCATTGAACTCGAAGGTTTGAAAATCGAGGCTGTACCCGCCTACAATTTAGTCCACATGCGTAGCAAGGGAAAGCCTTTCCATCCAAAAGGGACCGGAAACGGATATGTGATCACCTTTGGTGACATGCGGATTTATGTGGCGGGAGATACAGAGAATACCCCGGAAATGAAGAATCTAAAGAACATCGATATCGCATTCCTACCCATGAATTTACCCTATACCATGACACCCGAAATGGTCGCGGACGCCGCTAAAGCCTTCAAGCCGAGAATTCTCTATCCCTATCATTATGGTGAAACTGATCCATCCAAACTGGTGGGTTTGTTAAAGGGGACGAACTCGATCCAAGTACGTATCCGACCCATGAAATAAGGCTTAATGCTATTGAAGGGTTGGAAAGATATAATTTCAAGAGTTCACGGAGGAACTGACATCGGGGACAAAAAGGCCAACCAGCCGCAACTTCAAGTGATTCAGGGCGGTCATCAATTTGAGATGTCCTTGGGACGCTACGCTATTACTGCGGCACCAACCATCAAACCTCCTTTTCCGATAGATGCGGTTGTTGAGGAGGAGGATACTTTTCTTGTTCTGAGTGCCGAGGCTCGTGTGCGCAAGCCTGAGGGATCTTTCCTGAAAATCATGACAAATGTCATCGAAACACGTCCGGAAACTCCCGGCACGGTCCTGTTAAGAGGCAAAAACCCTATTCGTCTTTTGGCTATTATTCACGATCTCAACCAGGATCCAAGTTGGAAGGAGGCATGGATAAAGAGCGCCCTCAACAGGATCTTCCACGTTTCGGATCGGAGAAAACTTCAATCGATCGCCCTCCCCTTTTTAGGAACTCACCATGGCACTTTGGACAAAAAACGATTTGTAGTGATTTTACGTCACGCCCTGCAGAAAAACTCTCCCAGTTACTTGCAACGATTATGGTTGGTCATGCCCGTTGGAAACGGTATGAAAACCCTTGAGATGGTCCGGAAGACATTGGAAAAATAGGAAGATCCCGAATGGAGTTAGTTGATATATGAAGCCATAAGCGCTCAAAGAAAATAAAAATCGAACCCGCCACACAGACGGCGGGTAAATATCGAATTTCGAACAAGGAATGTCGAATTTCGAAGTTTCCGTGAAAACACCAGAATTCGCAGAACTCTGCATAGAGATGAATGGCTAATATTTGGCGGGTTCGGTTCTATTTTGCTGGTCCTCGGACTCCTTTCTCATAACAGAAGGACCATAAACTTCAGAAAAGGGAGAAAATTTGCCATTGAAGGCCCATAGCGTTGTGGATACCCACACCCATCTTTGTGATTCCCTTTTTGATGAAGATCGTGAGGATGTTATAAAAAAAGCACGAGCCGTGGGGGTGTCTGCTATTGTAGTCGTCAGTGAGACTCTTTCAGATGTGCTCCGAAATCTTGAATTGGCCACAAGCTATCCTTTATTGTGGCCTGCAGGAGGACTTTACCCCACACACCTCGATCTTTCGGAAGCGAAACAAGTAAGTTCTCTCATACGAAAAGAACGACACAGATTTTTTGCGATCGGTGAGGTGGGACTGGATTACTGGATTGTAAAACAAGAATCCGAAAGAGAAATCCAGCATGAAATCTTTAATAAATTTATAGACTTATCCTTAGAGCTTAACCTGCCTCTTAACATCCATTCCCGATCTGCCGGCCGGCATGCTATTGAAATACTTCTCGAGCGCAGAGCAAGAAAAGTGCAATTACACGCGTTTGACGGTAAAGCCTCTTCAGCCCTCCCGGGTGCAGAAGAAGGTTTCTTTTTTTCAATTCCACCATCCGTCATTCGCTCGCCTCAAAAGCAAAAACTGGTTAAACGACTTCCCCTGTCCACCTTGCTCGTTGAAACGGATAGCCCTGTCCTTGGACCTTCACATAATGAGCGTAATGAGCCTTCAAACATCATGATTTCGGTCAATGCTATTTCGGAGATTAAAAATGTCAGCAAAGAAGAAGTTTTAGAAACCGTTTTTAATAACACACATCAACTTTATGGCGATCGGGACCTCTGATTATCATTTTGCTCTTTCTCCTTCTTACATCGTTTGACACGCCATTTTGGGTCTGTTATTCTTGATTCATTAAAGAACTTTTTAACAGGCTCACAAATATCGATGAGCACAGATCATTAAGGGTGAATGATCTTGACAAAATCAGAAATTCTTCACTTATGGAGGATATAGCGATGCTTAAGCTTGAAACGAAATCAAAGTTACCCCCTGAAAAGATTGTCGATGAAATAAAGGGCTTCTTCGGAGAGGGCGGATTGGGCCTCAGTTTGGAAGAAGATTCATCCCAATGCCTCTCATTCCAGGGAGGGGGGGGTTATGTGACGGCGACCATATGTCCTGAAGAGAGAGAGACCAGGATTGAATTTGTGTCCCAGGAGTGGGAGATTCAGGTTAAAAAATTTACATCCGAGTTGAAATAAGCGCTATAATGTTGAGGTCTATATGGGGAACCTCAAGGTAAAAGGGTTCTCGATGTGGGTTATCCGTGATGTTCCTCCTGTCCCCGTATAGATCTGATTGCAATGTAATAAATCGAAGACGAATAAGAGAAAGGAGGCCAGCCCATGAGAGTACAACTGAAAAAAATCATGTGTACAACCGACTTTTCAGAGTCCTCGACCCTCGCCGTTGCCTATGGGATCGCCTTGGCAGAAGAGTATCAAGCAAAGCTTTATTTGAGTCATGTGATCGAATTGCCCTCTGTCGGCATGTATGGTGATGCTTTCTCCTATCCTGTCGGACAACAGGACCGCATTCTAGATTACTCCCGTGGATATCTCAAACGGTTGATTGGCGACAGAACTGTAGATTGGGAACCTCTGATCCAAATGGGTCACGCCGCCATTGAAATTACACGCTTGGCCAAAGAAAAATGTGTGGACTTGGTCATTTCAGCTACCCATGGCCGCTCCGGCCTCAAGCGCTTCCTCCTCGGTTCCGTGACCGGAAGTATCCTGCGAACCCTGCCCTGCCCTCTTTTAGTCATACGGGGGCCGGAGAAAGGCGCCATCACCTCCAATGAGAAGGAAATCAAGCTTGAAAGGATTCTTGTGGGTTGCGATTTTTCACACGATTCACATCTTGCTTTTCAATACGGACTCAGCCTGGCCCAAGAGTTTCAATCGGAGCTGTACCTTGCCCATGTTGTTGAACCCCCTGTTTATGAAGATATGGTCAAAAGAGTCACGGGACCTGAAGAAGAATTTCAGCAGGACCTGCGTGTCCGTTTACATGATGAGCTCAAAGACATGGTTCCGGACGAGGCCCGAAACTGGTGCAATCCGATTACGACCCTGCTGGCCGGACAGCCCCATGAAGAACTTGTCAAATATGCCGTTGTTAACAGCATCAATCTGATCGTGATGGGATTCCGCGGACACAGTCTCGTTGAATCGCTGTTTGTGGGTTCTACGGCGGATCGTGTGGTCAGGAGATCAGCCTGCCCTGTGCTTTTGGTGCGACCAACCGTCCAAGTTCCTTAATTGAAGCGATGGCGGTTTGACTCTATATCTCGCTCGAGCTGAGGAGTGGCAATGGGTAAAGTGCACGTCCACGTGATGGCCTTTCTGATAATGTTCGGTCTGGTTCTATGCATGCCTGACAAATCCCGTGCCGATCCTCTCCATATGCTACACCAAAACCTTCCAACGCAGATCATGGCCTGGACTGTTGAAGCGGAAGATCGCTTTTTCGACAGTGTCACGATTTTTGATTATATCAACGGTGCCGGTGACCTCTACCTGTCCTACAACATGAAAAAATGTCTTTCACGTCGTTTTGCAGCCGCAAACAGCCCCGCTATTATATTGGATATTTTTGATATGGGTTCTTCTGAGGAAGCTTTTGGGGTCTTCACCCATAACCAAGAGGGTAAACCTCTCGATGTGGGACAGGATGCCCTCTCCAGGCCCGGCTTGCTGAGTTTTTGGAAGGACCGATTTTTTGTATCAATCTATTCGGAAGAGGAAACCGTTGAGGCGGATATCGCTGTTAAGGATTTGGGAAAGACTGTGGCATCACGCATCATAAACATAGGTGAAAGGCCTAAGATTCTCCAACGGCTTCCAAAGGAAGGACGCAAACCGAAAAGCATCCGATACTTTCATGACAATGATCTGCTCAACTATCACTTCTATATATTCGATGAGAATATCCTGAACCTTGGGCCCGAGACGAAAGCGGCCCTTGCCGAATACCAAGTGGGAAAAGAAGATGCCTGGCTCCTTCTGGTTTCCTACCCTAATCGTGAGAAAGCGGAAAAAGCAATCGCCAATGTCCGAAGGCATTACCTGAAGGGTTCTGACGCAAATGGTATGGTCAAGCTTGAAAACGGAAAATGGTCCGCTGCTTCCTTAAGAGGGAATCTGTTGGTGTTCGTTCTCGAGGCAGTTGGTCCAGAGTATGCTGAAAGTCTTTTAAAAAAAGTGAAATAGGATTCCTTACAGAGACAAAGGGGAATTTGGATCAGAGTGAGACAGGATCCATTTGGTCCCTTATTTGGGTTATTTCCGGGACAGGACTTTATGTATTTTGGGGTTCCGTCTTTTTGACCAAATCCTTTATGGCGGCTCTATCTTCGGGATTGATCGCAGTGAACTCGACGTGCATCTCACAGGCATCTTCTCCCTTTATCGCCTTGACGACCTTACCATATATTTCCTCAGTCTCGATGTTGAGGACTTTGGCATCGATCTTGAAGATCATGTTGCAATAAGGCTCCACTTCGTCAACGGTGTCGGCAAACATCCCATCCGCACTGATATTACGTATGTGACCATCATACTGAGTGGGATGGGCGACTTTTCCTTTTATAAGTTGGTATTTGAACGGAATTTCCGTTTTTACGCGCAAACTCCGACGTGCCTCCCGTTCCGGCACCTTCAGGTTATAGGGTTCACCGATGGCCAATAGTTCATAGAGAGCAACGGGTTCACGTTTACCTTTGACCGGCACATAGATCGCATCCCCTACCGTTACAAGATCTTTTACCCCTGAATACGTCTTCTCGCTGAAAAGAATCTGCCCTCTTAGGGTATAGGCCTCAATGCGGGAGGTCAGGTTTACCTCGTTTCCAATGACAGTGTATTCGCTATGAAGATCGGATCCGATCTTCCCGGCGGCCACTTCCCCTGTGTTCATCCCAATACCCATATAAAGCTTGGGCAATCCAAGGCTTTCATTCTCCTTGTTGTAAGCATCCATCCTGATCTGCATCTCAGCGGCACAACAGACGGCCTGTTCGATATCATTGGGCCTGCTCACAGGGGCCCCGAAAAGGGCCATGATCGAATCCCCTATGAACTTGTCCACAGTCCCCCCATGGCGGTAGATAATTTCGCACATGTGAGAGAAGTACCGGTTCAGCATCTCTACCACCTCTCGAGCAGCGTAACCCTCGCTGAGGATACTAAACCCGCGTAGGTCAGAAAACAAGATGGTGACCTCTTTGTTTTGCCCCCCCAGTTGGAACCCGACAGACTCTTCGATCACATTGCCCAAATGCCTGTGTAGTTCACGATGCAGGGTCGCCCCGTGCAGGGACTCAGGGTTTTCAGGGTTCTTGTTGATAATGTCCTCGACTGCCGACACAAGGCGATCGATGAGTTTGTCAGGATCTCCGGGTCTTTCAGGCCATTTAGAGGATGAATTGAGAAGTGCAGGTTTTGAGTGAAGCGACGAAGTTCGTTTAGATGAAGCCGTTTCCTTGATAATCCATCGAAACACAAAAACGGTGACAAGAATACAGACGATGAGGGCCGCCACAGAGAGGACACTCGGTCGCATAAAATTGATCGCCATGACCAGAACGATGAGAAGTGTAATCGCCAGTATTAGCAGGAGCCTTGATTCGGATTTCACCGCGCCTCCTCGCTCAGCAAATCTATCGGTCCCCGGTCGACTATTGTGACGTCTCCTTCTAAGATCTTCTTCATCCCACCCCACCTGGAGAAAGTAAGCCACATTATTACATATTTTTGTAAAGATTTCAAGAACTCCGCTCCCCGGGCGGGTATTCTTGATAGAGTTCTACCGTTTCGTTTTTAGTTGACTTTGTTGTTTATTAAATGGGGTCTGGTGTAGGGGTCTTTTCGAGAAGACTTCGAAACGCTCCGTTTCGACATGGTCGATTGTGGTGGGGAAACGAATAACCCGGAAACCAATTTGCCGTTTATTGGTTCCGGCAAATTGGTTTTCGGGAGGGATGATTACTTAGGTTTTTGGGCCATTTCTTTCAAAGCCCTCTCTAAGAGCTCCAGCTCACTCCCAAATGCGGCCCAGTTTCCCTGACGCAGTTGTTCTTTCGCCTTTGTATAGTGATCGAGTGCTGTTTCACTTAGATTAGAGGCT
>JAQYVK010000511.1 GCA_030145585.1 Desulfatiglandales bacterium
GAATGTTCAGTAAACGCAAAGAACCACGGAAAATTTGTAAGTTGTGTTGCTCACTTATGTAAAGAGTTGAAAAAGGCAGGATTAATAACTGGCAAAGAGCATGGCTCAATTGTAAGCTGTGCGGCGAAGGGATTTTACTTCACTATTCCTACTTTTCCCTATTGATTAATGAACGATGCTGGTGGAGTTAGTGTAATTCAAACAGAGGGCAGGGCCAACTCAATGGCCCCGCCCTTTGTCTTTTTTTATAACCAAGCATGCAAGTGTGGTCACTTTTATAAAAATCGCAAAATTCAATGAGGGCGCCTCGGTCCTTCGTTTATTATTTATGGCTGCACTCAAACAGATGGACCTGGAAGGGTTTACGTAAAAATGAAGTTAAGCAAACGAGTTATTAGAACAATCTCCGTTATTCTTTTCCCGGCAATGGTCCTGCCAATGGTATCTTGCGGTACGTTACTCTATCCAGAAAGGCGGCATTCTAATATTCAGGTTGATCCAAGTGGACTTCGTATTGACCCGGCGGTGGCAGTCCTCGATGCTGTTGGTCTGGTCTTCTTTGTGATACCCGGCATTATTGCTTTCGCAGTAGATTTTGGCACAGGGGCCATTTACTACCCGAAGGGAACTGCGCAAGGCACTGCGAAAACTCAAGGACAGCAAAAGAGATTGGTTGTTCACCTAAATCCGGGCGAAATGGACAAAGCTACCCTTGAAAGGGTCATGAGTGGAGTGTCTGGTATTCCCCTCAGCTTTGATGACGAAAGGATGCAGTCTTTTGAAATCAATGGAACTGCCCCTGCTGATATCTTATTGGCAAAGCTTGACAAAATCGTTTTAAGCTTCAATGGTACATGCCTATGACACATTTGCCCGCAGGGATTTAAGCAAGCTGAATTTATGATAACTGACAGGCAAGTTTAGTTCACAATTAACAGCGTGATTTTAAATCGCCCCCCGTGTAAAAAAAGGAGAATAAACATGAGGGAAAATACAATATCTAACATATTGCTTTCCTTGGTTGTTATTTTTTTCGTCATGTCCCTCTGTGCTTGTCGAACTACCCGTGGAGGAGTTCATGTCGGCTGGGAACCGGAGTCAGAGATAAAGAATTCCCCCTCCCCTGAAAAAGCTGCAAAAGGTGGCCCACCGCCGCATGCACCTGCTCATGGGTATCGGGCAAAACATGTTTATTACTATTACCCTCACGCACAAGTGTATTTTGACATCTCAAAGGAGGTCTACTTTTACATGGAGGGACAATCGTGGAAAATATCTGCATCTTTGCCAAGCAGTTTGCATGTTCAACTTGGTGACCATGTAACCTTGGAAATGGATACTCACAAACCATATACTCATTTCAAAGACCACAAGAAAAAATATCCACCCGGTCAACTCAAAAAGAAAAAAGGCAAAAGGGCCAAAAATAAATAGGATAGGAATTTCTAGTGAGAAAGACAGGATCATCGCAGTCTGGCTTTATTGCCAAATCTCACATATCTTGCGTTCAGCCAATTTTGATCGTTAATAGTACTAAAAAAACTCCCAGATTTTTATTTTCAAGTTACTATTAGCATAAGAAAGCTATATAGTATCAAGTGGTTGCCAGGTTAGCGGATATGCCAAGTTATGTTCATTCATGGCTTACTTCCCGATAATACAATATCTTGATTTGTTAGATCTGCATGGTCGGATCAACTCTCATCATTGACAACGACCCTGGACTGCTCTATATCCATCTCATATAACGAACATTCAATTAATCTAATAAAGGAGATCAGCCAAATGGTTGAACTGATTCTGCCGAACTTTTATAGGATCGAAATTCCTATTCCTGGCAGTCCGCTAAAAACTTTGAACTCATACTTAATAAAAGGGCAAAAGAGATGCCTTCTTGTCGATACGGGGATGAATCGCGAAGAATGTTTAACTCCGATGCTTTCTAGTTTGAAAGAGCTGGATGTAGACCTGAACAAGACAGATTTTTTCATAACACACTTTCATGCGGACCATTTAGGTTTGGTTGGAAAACTATCTACGGAAACTTCCAAAATCTACTGCAGCGAAGTGGACTCATCTATAATTATTAATGCAATGAACAGTGAAGGAGAACGGACCAAAGAATATTTCAGGTTTTATGTCTCAAACGGCTTTCCCGAGGAAGAACTTAAAAAAGTGCTTGCGAGCCATCCGGGCTCTCGTTTTCGATCCAATTTTCAGCTAAGTTTTTCAACTTTAAAAGAGGGAGACACAATAGATATCGGAGCCTACTCATTCAGGTGCATTGAGACACCAGGGCATTCTCCAGGACACATGTGTCTTTATGAGGCCGACAAGAGGCTCCTAATCTCTGGAGACCACATTCTATTTGACATCACTCCCAATATTACTTGCCACCAAGAACTGGAAAATAGTCTCAAGGCATATCTATCAAGCCTGGAAAAAGTCAGTATTCTTGATGTCAATCTTGTTTTACCAGGCCACAGGACCATCCACAAAGACCTTAAGGGAAGGATCATAGAATTACAGGAACATCATAGGGACAGGCTAAACGAGGTTCTGACGGCTCTTGAGGGGGGAGAAAAAACCGCATGGGATGTGGCCCCTTGTTTAACATGGGATATTGACATTAGCTCATGGGAACGATTTCCCGTCTTGCAGAAATGGTTCGCTTTAGGAGAAACAATCGCTCATCTTAAATACCTTGAAGCAGACAGAAGGATACATGGTAAGCTGAAGAATAACAAGGTATTATATGCGTTGGAATCAAGGAGTAATTAAGAATGGTGAAAAATAAGCGGCGGCCTCTATTTGTCAAAATATGTCTTATTTCCTTTTTTGTCCTTATCCTTTGCCGAATTGATTTTGCCCAAGCATTTACCCTTGGAAAAACATATGATTCAAAAAACTGGCAGGAGATGGAAGGCATTGCACCGCCCTTTTTGGTGAATTGGGTGAAAAGTGGTGAGTTCATACTTGGGACAGAGGAGTTACAATTTGAGTTTGAAATTGAAAAGGCCTTTTTAGAAGCGAGTCAGAAAAATCTGGGTAAATTCGACATCAATGAAGAGGGCTTCATTGTGCATAAAAAGGCGTGTAAACCGCCGGAGTTTATCTATGGGTTGCCGTTTCCACGGATAGACACTCAAGCCCCCGAGGCAGGTGGAAAGATAATGGCCAATCACCTGTATGCTCAAATGCGATTGGGAGGCATAATTAGGCCCAATGAGACTTCTTGGATCGGCAAAGGAGGGTTAGAACGCATAATGGTCGCAGTTTCCAAGCGTTTTAACTATCAGGGGCACCCAGGAGGCCCAATTAAAAATAATGATAATTTTTTATATCAGGGCATGATGAATGTTGTTAAACCGATGAGCCTCAAAGATGTGGTTAAAATGCATTTGGTCTATAATGATTTTCGCCAGGACACCTCTTTCTCCTATGTCGCCGCCCTTCGAAGGTTTCAACGTACGTCATCATCCGCGCGGTCCGAGGCTATGTTCGGCTCAGACATGTGTGTCGATGATAGTGAGCTATGGGGAGGAAAAAATTCAACCTTTAACTGGCGGTTGATCGGGGAGAAAAAAGTCCTATGCGGTTTTGCAGCCCCTGATAAAATCGTTGCTGCGGATATGCCGGACGGAGCTTTCAAATGTGTATTCCCTCGAATAAAACTGGGTTATATGGATTCAAACGGGAAAGAGGCTCCTTGGACGCCATTGAACGTCACTTGGTCCCTAAGACCTGTCTGGGTTGTGGAAGGCATCCCAAAGGATCCTGAATACAATTATGGAAAGCAACTCTTTTATGTGGATAAGGGCACATTTACTTTCTGGTTTAAAGAGATATACGATCGGTCCGGACAGTACTGGAAAGCGATTTTTGGAATCCAAGGCTTCCAAGTCGCCCCTGACGGACGAACCAGTTTATTACACCTTGATGCCTATCTTGCAATTGATGATCGAATAAGGCATGCTACGTTTTACAGGGAACTGGCTTCAAGCGGAGGGGCTGACAATCTACTTTATTGTCCCATATCCATGCTCGGGCCTAAAAACTTTAATATAAATGCAGTCCAACAGTTGTCCAAATAACCCTAGGTTGCCATTTTAAAACTTCATTTTCTCGAAATTTACGCTTTTTGGTATCGAGATTGAACCAGACAGTCCACGTTTGAGGCTTCGATAACCATTTGCAATGTTGAATAGGTTACAATAACAGATGCTTATCGCTTCTGCCAAGTTACCATAACCAAAGGCGACCTCAGACACCACAACATATAATATCTGTAGTATCCGGCATTCTCTTTTTCGAGTTGCCCCCTCTGTTAATTGATTTCACCTCAACAACCTCCATCACCGCGTATGTCCCAACCAAAACCGGGACACCATCCCGATCGCCTGGGATTTTGTGCTAACAAAATGATACTTTTTATCTATTTACATTGCTCTGGAAGAAAAGGTATTTTGGGATGGTTCTCAAACTGCCTTCAATCACCTCTGACTTCAATTAATCGTCTGCGGGAGTTTAGCGGTCTTGTTTTTCTTCAAAAGAGGGCCCCCAAGGACAGGAAAGATGCTAAATGGGTTTCCGGTAGCATAGAATGTGAAGGCTTGATCAAAGATGACAGGCTTGATGAAAATGGGGTCTTAGAGTGCCTTGGCATATTCCAATATAGGGGAGAGGTTGCCACATAATTCAGGATCAAAAGGAGGGATAGAATGGTTTTTCTACCAGATCGGCAAGATGTAGTATTACGTCATATCCTTGAACGAAATACTACAGAGTTCCCGGACAAAGAATGTATGCTGTTTGAAAACGGGGAGAGGTGGACCTATGGAGATTGTCTGCTGGAGGCGTATAGGGCTGGTAATGTGCTTTCCGAACTGGGGATCAAACGTGGAGAAAACGTTTTGATTTTCTTGCCAAACAATCAGGAGATGATTCGTGCCTGGTGGGGTATTATCTCTTTAGGGGCTATCATCGTACCTATGAACACCGCTTACAAGGGAGAGATATTAAAACATGTCTGTGAAGACTCACTATCTCGCCACATCGTCACGTCACCCGAGCTGTCTGAACGCCTCAAGTTCATTGGATCTGATCTGAACATTATTGATCCATCTATCCTGACTGAAGGCTCCGATGATGAGCCGAAACTCGATCGGCCTATTGAACCGTGGGATATCCACGCGATCATTTATACCTCCGGAACGACCGGTGCCGCGAAAGGCGTCATTGTACCATACCTGCAGACTTACTTTCAAGGAACCACCTGGGTCCATAAAAGGGCGACAAAGGATGACACCGCACTGGTGGATCTCCCGCTGTTCCACACAGCTGGGATTTGTCTGGCTTATGCTTTTTGGGCGTTAAAAGGAAGAATTGCTCTACGTTCAGTATTTTCCGCAAGTAAGTATTTG
>JAQYVK010000512.1 GCA_030145585.1 Desulfatiglandales bacterium
GGGAGCCTGTCTTTACCTTTCCACATCAATGTTACGATCAGCCCAATGATGAGGATGGCCTGAAAAAGTCCGAGAAGGGCATCCAAGAACTTCTGGTTTATGATGATCAAAGCGCTCACTCCCAAGCAGGCAGACAGGGTGGTTATGACGAAGACCACTTCTTTTCTGGCAAAGCCGAGTAATATCAATCGGTGATGTAAGTGGTCTTTGTTAACGCAGGTCAAGAATTCAAAAAAACTTTTTGCCTGGCGGTTTTTTGCTCGCGACAAGTTTACGTATATCATATCAAAGATAAGGACACCAAAAATGAGAACTGGCGCCGAAACGGAGACAAAATTGCTGGTATTGGACCATTTCCCGAGGACAGCCAGGCCCGCCAAGGTAAAGCCTAAAAAGGTGCTTCCCGCGTCGCCGAGAAAAAGAAGGGCAGACTTCCCAAATCGAAAATTATAAGGGAAGAATCCCATACAGGCGCCCAGAAGGGCGACCGCGAACCAACCCAATGCAGGCTGATCGGTCTGAAAGGCGAGGATCCCCAAAAACAGTGCCCCCATGAATGACATCGCCGTAGCGAGACCGTCAACCCCATCAAAAAAATTCATAGCATTCGTCAAACCCACGATCCATAGAAGGGTAAGGGGGATGTTTATCAATGGGGCCCAAGATGCTTGATAGAAAAAGGTTATTTGCAGGTCTCCCCAGATGATAACCAAGAGAGATATAAGGATTTGAAGAATAAATTTCAAAAGTGAGGGCAAGGGGCGGACGTCATCCCAAAGGCCCATGATGAAGATTAGGGTAGCCCCCAACAACAAGATTCTCATGCCGGGAAGGAAGACCCCATTCAGCAATAGGGAGGAAGTAAATGCGATATAGATACCCATACCGCCCAGGAGCGGGGTGGGTTGATTATGAATCTTACGCCAATCCGGAGTATCCAGGACCTTGAGTCTCAAGGCGAGCCAACGGCATATGGGCGTCATAAAAAAAGCGGCCAGAAACGAAAAAATTAGAATATACTGCCATCTAAGCCCCGAATCAAAGTAAAAAAATTTGAGCCGCGGGGTAGCTAAAAAAAGAAGAGAAATCCCGACGAGGGCTTCCCATGTTATTTTAATGCTCAAACTGTATCCCTTTCATGGTTAGCAGATTAAAGTAAAGCTTTTCAATTGATCTCACCATGTGATCTGCACTGAATTTTTCGGAGATCATTTTCCTCCCCGCCTTCCCCATTTTTTCCGCCAATCCTTTATCATTCAAGGCTTTCATGAGTGCTTCGGCCAACCCTTCCACATCACCGGGCGTCACCAGGAGACCATTGATCCCATGTTGAACCAGATCTGGGATCCCTCCGACACGGCTGGCGACGACCGGCTTCTCCATGGCCATGGCTTCCAAGAGGACCCTGCCCATGCCTTCGAAATGGGAGGGAAGTACCGCCACATCAAAGGTGGCAATGATTTCGGAAACATCTGACTGGAAACCGGTAAATAGAACAGAATCCTTTAAACCTAGCCTTTCAACCCTCCTCACCAGGGAATCATAAAGATATCCCTCACCAACGATGACCAGCCGGGCATCTTTAATCTCCTTTTGTATTTTCTTGAAGGCCTCGATCAGCTCAAGGTGCCCCTTTCCTTCCCAGAGTTTAGAGACAAGCCCAATGACGGTATCATGCCGAGCAATGCCCCACTTCTCTCTGATCTTGGTTTGGACCTTTGCGGAGGCAGGGTGAAATCGATCCAGCTCAATTCCGCTGTATATTTTTATTGTCTTCATCTTTGGCGCCACCCGTTCTCTGAGACCCCAGTCAATAAGGGGCTGAGATATAAAGATCATCATGTCACACCAGCG
Organism: Desulfatiglandales bacterium; assembly: GCA_030145585.1. Lineage (GTDB taxonomy): Bacteria > Desulfobacterota > DSM-4660 > Desulfatiglandales > HGW-15 > JAQYVK01. Next base: position 1,855 of record JAQYVK010000512.1, read on the forward strand.
GGATGCCAAGCGTTCGAGCGTTCGAAAAAGCATTTGTCGCCAGGAGGGTTCCTGGGCATGAAACGCAAAGCCGTGGACCGTGTGGACGATGACCGGTACGCCGGCCAGTTTAGCGGCGAGTCGTCCTAAGAATCCTGCCTTGGAATTATGTGTGTGAACGATATGGTAAGGATTGTGTTTCAAGAAGAAGGTCATTTTGATTAGGGCTAAAAGGTCCTTAATTGGGTTGAGGGGTTGCACCAGGGTCTTGAGGGTCCTGACCTTCATGTTCGTATCTCGGACCAGGTCGATCAATGGGCCGCCGGGCGCACATAGGAGTTCTGTGTCGAACACTCTCCTGTCCATCCCACGCATGCTTAGGAAGGTGTTAATGCCGGATCCGCTGATGATCGGCATGGTATGGATGTGGAGAATCTTAATCATCTTGTCTATGTAGAGGCCGTTTTGTCCAATTCAGAAATCCATGATTGTGGGATACACCCGCTTGAAATAATTGCAAATTGTGTGCCAGCAGAACCCCTTTATTTCTTTGAAAAAACGGGCTGTTATTGCTGTTGAAGAATGGGTCAAGATTTGGTCTTTAGGTGGGGTAAGGGTCTGATTTAACACAACTATGGCATGAAGGCAGGGTTTGCTTTTCAGGCAGATTGTGATTTTGAATTAGAAAGGTGGCGATTGGCAAGACTGACAACTATCATCAGTCGAGGTAATATGGAATATTGTTCCTGGTGGGTTTCGCGTTATTGGGCTTTGATCCCTCTCATCCTGTCAAGGGTTTCTGACAGCCTATGGACGAGTTTGTCCAGACTGTATTCACGGATATATTTCC
>JAQYVK010000513.1 GCA_030145585.1 Desulfatiglandales bacterium
AGGGCAAGGTCTTACAACTCTGCTGCCCAGGCAGACTTGAGAAACGCGGCCACAGCACAGGAAGCCTATTTCGTGGACGAAGATACATATACCGATAACTTACCGACACTCATTGGAACGACATACGGTCTGTACACATCAAAAAATGTTAATTTAACCATCAATTCCGGCGCAGACAACCAGGCTTATACCATGATATCTAACCACCCGAGCGGCACATCTACGTATACCTTAGCAGGACCTGGAGGGACCATCGGTAATTAATAAAGTATTTTCGTTGCAAGGATAAAAGTGAACCGGCTTCATGCCGGTTCACTTTTATATGTATAGATAATGGAAAGATCGTCCCTATTTCTTAACAATTGGTTGGTCGATAGTTCATTGTACTGATTAACATTAAACTCTTCCAGACTTTTTCCTGGACCTGTGGTAAGGGTTCTATACCGAAAAATTCTTATTGTTCCTCGCCTTTTTGCATACGCTATAGCCCTATGCTCGTGCTCAATCAGCATAACGCTATTTAACCTGCTGGCCAATGATCTTTTGGGAGCCCCATTGACTTCGGGTTAAAAAAGATCAATTTATGAAATGCCATTGACAACCGAATCACCATACTGCTTTAATGAAAAATCTCCCCCATATTGTCGCCTAGTCGTTTTTTCTATCATCGCATTATCCATCATCATTTTTTCAATATATTGGAATTCCCTAGACGGTTCTTGGCATTTTGACGATATACCCAACATCACAGATAACCACAGTTTACATTTAGACAAGCTCTCTTGGAACGGTATAAAACGCGCCCTTTTTTCTGATCAGAGAGATCCCGGTAGGCTTTACCGGCCCATTTCATGTCTCAGTTTTGCTTTGAATTACTATATTGGTGGACTTGATGTCTTCGGTTACCACCTTGTCAATATACTGATTCATCTTTTTACATCTATCTTCCTCTTTCTATTTATTTATCACACCCTAAATCTCCCATCACTACAGATTAAATACGCTTCAAAATCATATCCTGTTGCTATTTTGGCAACGATGCTCTGGGCAATAAATCCGATTCAGACCCAAGCGGTCACCTACATTGTCCAAAGAATGACCTCTTTGGCTGGGATGTTTTATATCATGGGCATGTACTTTTATCTGAAGCACAGAACGGCCGTGAACAAAGGAGATAAAATATTCTTTATTATCCTCTGTTTTCTTACCTTTGTCATGGCCCTTGGTTCTAAGGAAAATGCTTTGATGCTTCCCATTAGCCTTCTGCTTTATGAAGTGATTGTTATACAGAAAGAAATCAGTGAATACTTTAAAAAAAATATAAAGATATTATTCATTGTCTCAGGAGTACTCCTATTTCTATGTCTCATTTATTTGTTACTAAAAGATGAACCGTTTTTTTCATTCTTGTCTGGTTATCGTAATCGACCTTTCACCTTGATTGAAAGACTGTTAACCGAACCCAGAATTATTATTTTCTACATATCGCTCTTAGTATATCCTATGGGCAGGCTCAGTATAGCCCACTCTATTCAAATCTCAACATCTCCGTTTAATCCAATATCTACTTTCCTCTCAATTCTTTTTATTATCGGGTCTATCGTCTATTTAATATTTAGGGCAAGGAAATATCCTCTCCTTTCTTTTTGCTATTTATTCTTTTTTTTAAACCACGTCATTGAATCGAGTATCTTGCCTCTGGAACTTATCTTTGAACACCGAAACTATGTTCCTTCAATGATGTTTTTTGTGCCTATCGCGGTCGGTTTCTGTAACCTCATAGAACGATATGCCCTGAAAAGAACCATGAAAACAATGATTGCGGTATTCATAATTTTCCTTTTGATAGGCTTCGGGCACACAACGTTTATTAGAAATCTCACGTGGAAAAGCTGGAAAAGCCTATGGATGGATGCGTCCAGAAAAGCCCCCGACCAATTTCGGGTCCATCATAACTTAGGGACGTATTATCAGGAGCAGGGTTTGATAGAGGAAGCCATTTCTGAATTCAACAAGGCCCTAAGGAGTCCAGGTATCCACAGAAACAACGAGGTAATCGTCAGCTTATATCAACTTGGTAAACTGTATTATGATGATGAAGATCTTGAAATGGCGGAATTTTATCTCCAAAAGGCTGTCAGCATAAAGCAAAATTTTTCTCACGCCCTTATAACGTTGGCAGCTATTTATGATAAAAAAGGAAAAACTGACTTAGCCAATCAATATATAGCAAAGGCCTTTAAATCAGATCCGTTTAATCCAGCCATAAATCTTAATATGGGTCTGCATCACTTAAAAAATGGACGACCAGATGAGGCTATTTCTCATTTTGTGGTGTCCTTTAATGAGAGGGATTTAAAGGGAAAAGCCTATTTATATCTAGGTATTGCGTATCGGCAAAAAGGTTGGCATGGAAAGGCTGCAATATCTTTACGAAAAGCCTTGTCAATAGATGAGAAAAATATCGTCCCTCATCTTCATCTTGCAGAAATCTATCATAAAACCGGTCATAACAACTTGAGACAACAGGAAATTTCAACCATCCTAAACCTCATGCTTAAAAATGAAGCCCTTTTCTATCAGACCATTGATCTGATTTCAAAGAAAGGACACTTAGGGAACGTCCACCTGTCCTCAGATCTCATTCTCGACCTGATGAATGAGGCAAATAATAGAAAATTGGAAAACGTGATTGCATGGAGAGAATATATTGAAAAAATGATGGAAAAAGAGATTAAATTAGAGTAAATAAAGAATATAAGATGTTATGATTGTGAAAGTAGCTTGAATTATATGTAATAGTTTGGTTTATTTAATATCTTTAAGAATAACCCCCCCTTACCTACTGAAGCTGTGTCACAATTCGTCCTTCCGGCCAAGCCCCCTAAAACAGGGCGTGAGCCGGGATCCAAAAGTCCGCGAGATGATGCCATTTCCCTGATTCCTCTTCGAATTCCCTCAGGCTGGCGAGCCTGTCGAACCACGGATCTCGCTATGCTGCGCGTCGTTTGCCCGGAATGACGGGTTTTGCTCTTTACGACAGAGCCTCATGTCATAGGGCGTGTAGGTACATATACCCATCTCATCCATCCTTTAAAACATAACAATACATTGTCATCATATGAGACATTCCGTCAAGCTCGCCACCCTCTGAACCATAAAGAGCAACCTCTGGGTTTAAACGGGAGTGATACCTCGGATTATGGTGACCAATAATAGGGCGATGGTATATGAGTTTGGCCCGTATTTTGCTTTTATTAAAGTAAGATTAAATACTTGCAAAAGAAAGAATAAAAAGGATAAGTCGAAACTCGGTCATTCCGGAAGGCTTCATTTTGAAGAGTCTTTGCGGAATCATCGAAATACGAGGCGGACTTTAAAGTCAACGCTCCAGGTTCTGCTAAATGATGGGAGGGAATCCATTTTTGAAAGCCTTCCCTATTTTCCCAAAAAATGGGTAGATTCGAGATACCGATTTGGTATAAAAGTGTTGATTGATGTTAGCTGAAGGCGGGGTAAATTATAAATCACTATGTTCTGATCGCCAGAATTTGGAAAAGCAAGAGAAATATTTTATGATTACAGTTATTTTGCCAACCTTTAATGAGACCGAGAATATCAAGCGTATTGTGCCTGCCATTTCAAGGGTGTTTCTTGAAGAGGATATGGAGGGTGAAATCATTGTTGTGGATGACAATTCACCCGATGGAACGGCAGATGCGGTATCAGAATTGGCAGGTAAATATCCCGTTACTGTACATGTTCGTAAAAATGAAAGGGGATTATCTAAGGCGGTGATGGAAGGGTTTAGTTTGGCGGAAGGGGACATTTGCGTCGTGATGGATGCTGACCTGAGCCATCCGGTGGAAAAAATCCCGGCCATGATAGAACCTATACTGGAAGGTAAATGCGATGCAACGGTTGGCAGTCGATATATAACGGGTGGAGGCTGCGAAAACTGGCCCTTTACCAGGAAAATCATCAGTAAAGGGGCAGGACTCCTTGCTAGGGGCGTAACGAGCCTATCTGATCCCACAAGCGGTTTTATGGCGATTAGAAAGAACATCATAAACGGCGTCCAACTAGATCCAAAGGGTTGGAAAATTGTCCTCGAGGTCACCGTCAAGACAAACCCCCGCATCCTGGAAGTCCCGATAATCTTTAAGGACAGGAGAGAGGGCGAAAGCAAGCTGGGCGTCAAAGCGCAGGTGGATTACTTCCACCATCTCTGGCGATTATATGAGTACAAGCACCCAACGGTCTTTGAATTTATTAAATTCTGTCTGGTCGGATTTTCCGGACTCTTTGTCGATACCGCGGTCCTGGTTGCCTTTGTTGGCCTTCTTTCTCTCGATCCGCGTGTTGCAGCCGTATTCGCTTTTTTCGTAGCTGTGAGTTGGAACTACATTTTTGATCGAATCTGGGCCTTTAAGATTGGTCGGTCCATAAAAATCTCTTATAGTTATATCTCTTTCATCGTTATTTGCCTATTTGGATTGGGGATTCGCATCGGTGTTATGCACCTGTTCATTGAATATGCCGGAATGGGTAAGAGCCCATGGTACATTTTATCCAGTATGCTTGGTATTGTCGCAGCTACCATTTTAAATTTTTTCGGAACAAAATATTTCGCCTTCTCAAAGATCTTTCACCGGCACGAGGAGTCTCCGTGACCCAAGATCTTAAATCTTGCCCGTCCAAGGCGGATAAATGTCAGTTTTCTATATGTTGTAGTACTTGATTCAAACAGATACTGGATTCTGGTCTCTGGATACTGGATTTGAAAGGAAATGTATTTTGATTTATCCGGCATCAAGCATCCAGCAACCAGCATCAATTCACCTCAAGTAACGGGATATTTGAACCATCAACTCGTCGGTTTGAGGGAGAGTTTCGATAAGGATTCTATATGTTGAGCTTTGATGTGGTGATTCC
>JAQYVK010000514.1 GCA_030145585.1 Desulfatiglandales bacterium
GGGCCTGATCCCAAAACAGCGGTATTTACATCCACTACTCGACCCTTTTCGATGGCCGACACAGTGATGCCGCCTCCCATGTGGACACCAATGAGATTTACCTCTTCCAAAGGTTTTCCCATGTCTTCCGCCAGCTTTCGTGCGGTATAGCGAACATTGAGTGCGTGGAAAATCGTTCTTCTGGTGATTTCAGGGACACCGGAGATTCTCGCCGCATCAGACAATTCATCCACCGTCACGGGGTCGACGATAAAAGATGGAATCTTGAGAGGATCCCCAATGGCCTTCGCGATAAAGGCCCCAAGATTGGATGCATGTTCTCTTCCCCATAAATTGGGATTACTGAGGTCTTCCAATATCTTTTCATTAATAGTGTAGGTGCCGCTCGCTACCCCTTTTAATAAACCACCCCTGCCGACCACGGCATCGAGAGTTTTCAATCCGACCTTATTCTCTTCTAATGACTGTTCAACAAGCCCTTTCCTCCACTCGTACTACTCAATGATAGCCCCAAAGGACGCCGCCTTTCGGGCATCGTGACGTATAACCTGAGTAAACACCGGTTTATCGTCATCGAAGACGGCAATTTTGGTAGATGTTGATCCCGGATTTATGGCTAAAACCCTATAATTCACAATTTTCCCCAGAATCTAATTGTATAACCTATTTTCTTTCACCTTTTTGGTATCGAGGAATCGTACCGGGATTGTTATTCACCACCCTGAATCCAAAGTGGTCATTACCACGGAGTGGATATGTACTCAAGCGACTCACCGATAGGGTAGCGGATATAGGAAAGCCGAATCCGATACTACGCATGACACGAGTATCCATGGTATAATCAAAAATTTCCATGCCTTCTTGAATCTCTGCTGGTGGATCCTCACCTTCGAGATTGACTGGATTATGCGTAATGTTGTTCACTTTACTATACTGATAAAAAACTGAACTGTACCAGTCGAGACACCATTCAAGCACATTGCCTGCCATGTTATAAATTCCGAATGGGTTCGGCTTATAACGGTTTCCCTCTGTAACCGCTGGGGTTGGATAGCCTATATAGTCAGCTTCAAAGGGGTCTCCGGGCGATCCATTCCGAGGCCAGGGAAGGGCATGGTTGTAAGATTTGCAGCCATAATTGGCTTTGGAGCAATCCATGGTGCCATCATCAGTGGGATATGGGAGCTCATGGTCCCAATATGCTCCGCCGCGAGCGGCATATTCCCATTGGGCTTCTGTGGGCAAAGAGAGGCCGTAAAATTCAGAGAAAGCATAGGCCCCGTACCAGCTCACAAATGTGACGGGGTAATCCTCGAATCCCCTGTGAACATAAAAATTTCCTGAATGTGGGTTATATATTATCCAGCATCGGTTGATGACGTGTTCAGGCGCCATAGAAACACCCAGGCCCTGAATCGGACTCAGCATAATATACCGCCAGCCGGCATACCGCTCACCCTCTGCCCCCACAACTTCCCAGCACGGAATCGACTCCTTTACACGCGTCAAGAACCACCCCTTCCCCGCGTTGCCCTCCTGAACGACAATCTTGCCCTCTTTAACTGCGGCATTAAGAAACTCGCAATATTGTTCGTTGGTGACCTCCGTCGCACCTATCTCAAAAGCATCCAGCGTCACACGATGCGCTGGAAAGGCGGTTCCGCTTCCAAAAGGTCCAGCCGCCACGGGTTTATTCGTGCCCATCATAAATTCACCTGCCGGAATAGGGACCATCTTCCCCTTGAAAACATATGGATCTCCCGCCATCGACATGGATACAAAATCCGCATGTAAACTTGATATAAGAAAAAGCAGCAAGACAAGACAAAAAGCAAACATTTTTTTCATCTTTTATTACTCCGTTTTAAAGAATTTTAGATTTTAATTGTCCCTGTTTTACGATTCCTGAGAATATTGGCACAAATCATCCTTTGAGGTTCATCTTGTTTAACTCATCCCAAAGTTATGGCTCCTTTTTGCCTGTCATGGGCATGAAAAGGAACGATGTGGGATTCTTCAAACCTGGGATCCCCTCTCCTTGCACTACCCGCCGCCCATCATCAGGTTCGGAAGAAACAGAATAATCTGGGGAAAAGCCACCAGAATTGCGAGACCGACGAACTCCACAATGATAAAGGGAACTGTACCAGCGAAAATCTCCTCAATGGTGCTGTTCGGAATAGACCCTTTCATGGCAAAGCAAATCAATCCGATAGGTGGCGTGACCTGCCCCAATCCTCCGAATATCGTAAAGTAACACCCGAACCATACCGGGTCATAGCCCAGTGAAACCACCACAGGGAAGATGACTGGAAGACTGATGACCGCGATAGACATGGGGTCCAGAAACATTCCCATAAAAAGAATAACGAGCGAAACGACACTTAGGATAAGCACAGGGTGTAGGTTCAACCCCTCAATCAGAAGGGCCACTTCTTTGGGTAGCCCTGTTATAGTGAGAAACCGGCTAAACATTCCCCCGCACACGAGTATGAACATGATCATACATGTCATACGCCCGGCATCATACAAGGATCTCATGAAATTATTCTTGTCTAAGCCTTTTGAAGCCAATGCAAGGAGAAGAGCGCCGGCTGCTCCCGCTCCCGCTGCTTCTGTCGGAGTGGCCAGTCCGGTATAAAGCGTTCCCAGCACACAAAAAATGAGAACAATAATACCCCATACCCCTCTAAGGGAGCTGAGTTTTTCACTGAATGGGACTTGCTCAGTCCTCTTGGCCAGGTCAGGATTCCTGACGACACGCAGCATGACTGAAGCGCTCAACAGGATGATGAGCAGAATCCCGGGCATCACGCCTCCGATTAACAACCTGGCGATGGAGGTATCCGTAAGCATGCCATAGACGACAAGGCCGATGCTCGGCGGAATGATGCTTGCCAACGTTGCACCCGAAGCAACTGTTCCAAAGGCCATTTTCCGTTGGTAACCGTGCTTTTCCATTTCAGGGACCGCGATCATGGTCATAGAGGCGGCTGTGGCGACACCTGCCCCTGTAGCCGCCCCAAACCCTCCGGATGCCACGATCGTGGCTACCCCCAGGCCACCGGGAATGCGGCCGAGCCATTTGCTGGCTGCATCAAAAAGGGTAGAGGTCAAACCGCAGTAAAAAGCGAAATTTCCCATCAGGACAAAAAGAGGAATCACGCAGAGCATCCAGTTATAGAACCCGGTGAAAGGGATGTTGTACAGGACACCTAAAGCCACATCAAAGCCGGAAACCAGCCAAAAACCGATAAA
>JAQYVK010000515.1 GCA_030145585.1 Desulfatiglandales bacterium
GGTTTTATCAGGCGAAGAGCCAAAGGTAAAGGGGTATCTTTAGAGAGTTATGCACGCTCTGCACGAACGTCCCCCTTTACGAGGTGGATCCGTTAACGTGTCCCAAGTGCTCTTCACAAATGAGGGTATTCAGCGTGATACAGGACGAGGAGGTTATTAAAAGGATCCTCAAGCACCTAGGTTTATGGGAGGTTAAGCCCCGACCTCCACCCAAAGCGACCGGGCCAGCGAAGACCCCCGAGCACACCATCGACTATTCCACCTCCCAGCTCCCCGCCTCCGATAAGTGGCTATATGTCGACCCCGAGTATCCAGAGGAGGCCCACTCCACCTGATTTTTCAAATCAGGAGGCGAGTTCAGGGCAGATGTATGACCTTTTATCGAGCAATTCTCGTCCTTTCCACGAATATATGGCCCCAGCTCTTCCTTCCCTGCCTCTGAATGCCTTCCCCTCATTGATCTAATCTCCGCCTAAAGGGAGGCTCTACTACATAATGCGTCCACTTTACCATGGACACACAAGGCGATATCGACTATACTTCTGCCCCAAAAAAGCGACTTCTTATCACGTACTCTGGATTCTGCACCTTGGCAAGGATCTAACATCGGCAGCGCCCTGTCAGGTGCTGTTGAATTGTTTGATGATGAGAAAAGAAAAAGGATCATTCTTCTTTGTTCCGACGGCGGCCATGTCCGTCCGAAAAATCTGAAGGGTATTCTTACAGACATAAGTACGAGAGGCATTACCATTGTGACTGTCGGTCTTGGAAGCAAGACGGGTTCGAAAATACCAGTTTACGAAGATGGTCGGTTTATCAAATGGTTCGAAATCAACGAAAAAGGGGCTGTCACACGGCTGAAAGAGGAGATATTGAGAGAAATTTCCCGGATGACCGGAGGAAAATACATCCGAGCCAATTTGAATACAGAACTCAAAGGAATATTTAGGGATCCGGGTGTGGTGGGGAAGAAAATCTTTTCGGGAGGGAAAGATATATTTCAAATACCCCTGACCCTTTCCATTGTCCTTCTTTCTCTGGGGATGTGGTTCGAAAGGTGGGGTGAATAACTATGATTCCATATACCATATACGTCGTCGATGACGATCTCGTGCTACAGCGTATGTTGACGATGACGCTTGGTAAGAAATATGAAATCAAGGCTTTTTCGGAGGCCGCCACTGCGATTGCCTCCATTGAGAAAGAGGCGCCCGATCTGATATTGCTTGATGTCTACCTGCCGGATTTGAATGGGATCGATGCACTCGGTGAAATCAAGAAACGCTATCCTGATATTCTCATCATCATGATTACCGCCTCCGAAGATATCAAAACCGCTATTTCCGCGATGAAGCTAGGCGCTTATGATTATATGGTTAAGCCCATAAACGTCGATACCCTTCAGGTTAGCATTCGAAATGCCCTTGACAAGATCAGACTTATGAAAGAAGTCCAACTGTTACAGGAAAAATACCTCAAAGAAAACATTCCTTGTTTCATAGGTGAGAGCAATGCCATTCAGGATGTAATGCAGTTTGTGAAAAAAGTGGCCAAAGCTCCGAATACGCCGGTGCTAATACTTGGTGAGACCGGTACGGGCAAGGAATTGATAGCCAGCACAATCCATTACAAGAGCCCGAATTTCAATGGACCTTTCGTGACGCTTAATTGCTCCGCCATCCCGAAGGATTTGCTGGAAAGTGAGCTTTTCGGATATGAAAAAGGGGCGTTCACGGGAGCGCACACTTCAGGCAAAGAGGGTTTGGTTGAACAGGCCGAAAATGGGACTCTTTTCCTTGATGAAGTAGGTGATTTAAGCGTGGAAGCGCAGGCGAAGCTCCTTCGTTTCCTTGAGGAGGGTGAGTATTACAGAGTTGGAGGAACGAAGAAACTCCAAGTACGAACGAGGGTCGTTTCAGCCACCAATAAAGATCTTGAGGCGATGATCGGACAGGAACTCTTTAGACAAGATCTTTTTTATCGCCTGGCAGTCATTAAGGTCGAGGTGCCCTCGCTGAACAACCGCCGTGGTGATATCCTCCCTATTGCGAAGCACTTTCTTGTGGAGTTTGGTCAGAAGCACGAAAAGACTTTCAAAGGATTTTCGCCGCAAACGGCAGGTTTTCTTCAAAATTATAAATGGCGAGGAAACATCCGCGAGTTGAGAAACCTCATTGAAAGGGGCGTCCTTATCGGTAAAGGACCGAACCTGACTTTGGAAGATCTGGGATTGGAGAAGATACCTGATAATCCCATCGTGGAACAACCTGCCGTTAATACGCCTTATCCCCCCTTGCCCAACGATGGCATCGACCTCACTGCCTTGGAAGCGCATTACATTAAAGAGGCCTTCAAAAAAACGGGTGGCAATGAAACAAAGGCGGCCCAGCTGCTGGGAATGAGTTATTATTCCTTTCGTTATCGCAGAAAAAAAATCCATGAATTACCTGCCGAAACCGTTTGATTTTTCCGATCTTCCTCACCATTAACTAAACCAATTTCAGTCTAACACAGAACCCCAGGTCCTCCCCCCGATGCGGAAGACAGTGCGAAATTGCATTCCAGGGTTGGCCATTTGACCAAAGGCTAATTGGCCTTTTGGCCAAATTTGGTGATTTCGCACATCGCCACAAATAACACGAGTTCTGGTTAAGCAGTTGATATTAATTGGTATTTTTGATTCTGTGCGTGTTGGCATCTAATCTGCAATATCTAATGGGCAAATAGGAACAAGCATTAAAATCCGAACGAATCAAAAGAAAGGGAGGATTAAAATAATGAGCCAGCACTCAACGTTAAAATTAAAAGACATTATCCTAACAAACACAATCATTACTCTGATATTTTTCGGGCTTATGTTTCCCATGAATGCGATGGCCATTGATGCCTATGGCGCTGATGTGGTGGATTATGGGATCTATGAAACCGATTTTATTAAATTCGAAACCGCGCCGGACACGGACCTTGGAAAAATAGGACTGGTCACAGAGATGCAGCTTCTTCGTTATACTGAATTGATACCCGGCAAGAGGGGAACACAATTTGGCCTTAGGTATATTGTCAATGGAGACCAGGATGGCAAAGAGGTAGATATATTGGTTAAAGTGTTGCATTCAATGAAGGTGAACAAGAAAGAAGAATCCAATGTCAACGAATGGGTGACCACCAAAAAGATCGGCAAGACTTCTTACGACGGATGGAAATTCAATTCTGACTCTGAGTTGCTTCATGGGAATTGGACCATTCAACTGTACCATCAGGGGTTGAAGTTAGCGGAAAAAAGATTTTACACCTATTAAACAAAAAAACATCAGTGGTGGGGTTGCGCCAAAATCAGGGAAAAACGCCAGTCCCCCACTGATAGGATTTTGGGCCTTCCAATGCGCTTCCGCGAACAGGGGCTCATCTCAAGGTGTGGCGGATGGGGGATTCCTGATTTCATTCGAAATAGAATGGAAAAAGGGAGCGTGCTGGCTCCCCCCATCCGCAACACCTTGAGACTTTGGATGCGATCTAGAAAGGTGAAACGGGCGCCCTTAAAAGGGCCTCCATTGTTAGGTTGACCAGACCCCAAATCGCATCCGCCGAAAGATGTTTTTCAACCGAACGATCGAAGAGTACAGATAGACGGGGTTCAAACTCCTCGTCCCCTTCTCAAAAAAGATAAAACAGGGGCACCTTGGGAAAAGCGGAAATCTTGTGAGCGAGGTCAGCAAGATCTTTGGTCTTCCCACCAAGGGACTCCGCCGCTCTCTTGAAACCCAACAAATCATCACCAAAACGCTCCAGCAAATGAAGGGGGATGCTCGTGCAGGAATTGCTTTACTTAGTATTTTTTTCAAGAGGAAAGCCGCGGCGAAGGAATGCCTTTAAAGAGTGATGCTCGTTCTGAACGAGCGTCCTCCATAAGACAAAATATTCAATGAGAATTGCCCGACCATATCTGCTGATATTCAAATTGTGCCCAAAATTGTGCCTATTATTGATGATAAGCGGTGACATGGAGTGATATTGAGTGACATTCGAGCCGAAAAAGTCGAGTAAGAAAAGCTAATGATGTTATCATTATATGTCATTGTTTGTCACAGTTAATCATCAGAAATCATTAGGCTTTCCAGGGTTCGACTCCCCCCGCCTCCACCAGACTTCGCCAAGGCTTCGTCTGGCAGGCCAGATTATTAAACGAGAGAAATTAAGGCAATCCACAAAAGATTATTACTAAAGCGAAGTCTGCCCGCCGAAGCCGGCCCGTCATAGACGGGCTAGCGTAGGAGGGCCAAAAACGCCAAGGCTTTTTCCTTCCGTAATATCCCCGTCCCAATTAGTAGGTCATCACCATGAAATAAGTGTATCTCATTCAAAGTATTCCTTTTCAAAACGAAAAATACATCGGAACTACATCTGACCTTAAGGATCGCCTGAAAGTACATAACGAGGGGGGCTCGTCACATACTTCAAAATTCAAACCATGGAAACTCGTCGCGTATCTGGCCTTCTCAGCCGAAGAAAAGGCCCGGGAATTTGAACAATATCTAAAAACCGGTTCAGGCAGAGCCTTTGCAAAGAAGCGGCTATGGGATCAATTATGAACCGGGCAGTCGTTTTTCTTAAGCGCTGCTCGCCAACGTGAATTGCAAATCAAGCGGTGGACACATAAGAAGAAAGCTTTGATAAAAGGGAATGTGACCGGCTTAAAGTCATTGAGCAAAAGGAAAATTACTTAACCACAAAATCCACTTCAAACCCCACCCAAATCCGACCTTTACATCAAAACACTTCTGTTGGATCTCTTCGATACCCAGCAGTGGGAAACAAGGCGTACACATAAATTCTCAGATTAGGGAATATACGCTTAAGCAATAACTGCACGAAGGTCCCCCTTCAATGATCTTCTCCTGACTGAACCTCGCGTTTTTCATCAGAATCCTTCTTTTCATTTTTCGGGGATTTTAACATATCCCGTGGACAAATTTTTGGGGAGCAGTGCACCTTTCCAGTATGATCCAACCCCTCTCCATGACTAGGCTATACACATGGGTGTTTGGATGGAGGCAAGTTAACGGGCCTTTTTCACCCTCCTAAAAGAATGCTTTCCCGAATGATGTAAAATATTTTTACACCTGTTAACCAATTTTACAGAAAAATGGGACAAAAAGGCTGGGTCAAGTGAGAAAATACCAGTTTTTCAGGCTATTTAAAGCAAATAACCTGATTCAATCTGATGGCATATCTTTTGCTACATAATCCAGTGACCCGTCCTATCTGGGCCATGCCTGGTGAAAGTAAAAACAATAAGGACTTTTTTAAATAACCGAAAGCATGAGGCAGGGTTCACCTTTGTTGAACTGGCGACAATCTTGATCATCGCCGCGGCCCTCGCCGGCTTCATGTCATAAACGGGTTTGATGGAGATGATGTCCGAAATAACGACTACTGGAAGGCCCTTTAAAAGGGGCCACAAGAACGACTGTCTCTCCGCTCCGCTCATGAAAAAGGCAAAGGGAAAAAAAGGACAGAGATGAACCATGCCATCCCATGACGTGCATCATTACCTTCAAAACAAACCATCCATGGGCACATCCTGGAAAAGATTATCCCATACAATGATGATAACCTTTTTCAGCATTTGTGTGGGTGTGCTGGGGTTGGCTCTGCTGCCCTCTGCTGCCTTGGCAACCAGCTACAATATTTCAATAGAGCTTTCTAAAGATAAACCAGAGGCGAACACTCAAATTCAATTCGATGTGACCCTCAATAATCCGGTGGGACCGGGGGATTGGGTCGAGGTATATTATGAAACAGCCGATGTTGAGGCGGCTGATGGGATCGATTACACTGGGACGAGCGGGACATTGAGATGGAACGCGTTTGAACAGGTAAAGACAATCTCAGTCAATATTTCAGACGACAATCAGGTTGAAGACGATGAGTCATTTAACGTCAATCTGAGCAACCCACAAGTATTTAACTTTCCTGTTAATACAGTTTCGATTAACCCCGGGTTCGATTCGGGAACGGCCACGATCACGAATGGTGATCCGGGATCCCCGGTTTCTCTTAATATAAGGATTGTTGACGGACCGGGCGATAATTCAGTCGACATTGAATGGGGATCGGGCAATTCCTCGTGTACCGGCAATTGTACCGGGGGTTTGGCGATCCAGATACCGGTGGGGGCGGATGTCATGCTGACCGCAATTGAAAGTTCAGCAGCCCCTGATTACTGGTACTTCGACACGTTTGATGGTGATTTAGTCAGTACCTCGAACCCCGAGACCTTGGTTATGGATGTCGCCAAAAGCATCGATGTGAAATTCTCACAGGGCAACCACAACGTGACCATCAACAAGGCTGGGGCAGGCTCCGGATCCGTCACGGCTAGTGCCGGCATCCCGTCTGGTTCGGGAGGGGGAGTAACTTCCATCTTTCCTGCTGAATATGCTTATATTAATGGCGATCAGGTCACCCTGACGCCGAATCCCGACTCCGGGTCCGCCTTTGTCCAATGGACCAGCGACGGCACCGGTAGCCCCAACAGAATTCTGGATGTAAATGACGGCAATGGGGATCAGACGGTCACGGTCACTTTTGAACCGATCAAAATTTCTATCGATGACCAGACGGTGAGCGAGACCGACGGTACCGCCACCTTTACGGTCTCCTTGAATGGTGAGGCGGGCGAAAACGTGACGGTGGAATATGCGACGGCCAATAATACGGCGGTCGCACCGGGGGATTTTGGCTCCATAGGGACGACCCTGCGGACCTTTACGCCGGGACAGACCTCC
>JAQYVK010000516.1 GCA_030145585.1 Desulfatiglandales bacterium
ATTTTTGACCACCCGAGAAATCGACCAGGTCTTTAATCACTTAGGGTTTAATTCCCCGCCACAGAACAGCGGGACACCAGATGTCATGCCGGACCTGTAGCTGACTGTAGAGGCTCAATTTCTTACAGTCAGCATGATTCGGCATCCAGTTTAGATTACTGGATTCCGACTTTTATCCGCCTCTGGCGGATTTGCCGGAATGACGACTCACCGCAAGTGGCGGGTAATTAAACCCTAAGTGATTAAAAACCGAATCCGCCACACGAACGGCGGACAAATATCGAATTTCGAACAAGGAATGTCGAATCATGAAGTTGTTCTCCTTCGATATTTACCCACCGTATTTGTGGCGGGTTCATTCCTTGTTCGATATTTACCCGCCTTTTGTTTTGGTGGGTTCGGTTCTCTTTTATAAATCCTTGAATCCTTGGTTCTCGAACTTAGATTCCCTATGACGCCTTCAGCAAGACTCGGTGGTTTTAAAATTCTTAAGGATGTGGTTAGGATCTCTCCCATTTCCCCGAATGAGGAGAGCCACTTTCCCGCCAGACTCTGTCAGGTCCTTGCAGATGGAAAAATTAACCTGCCATTTATCACTTGCCTGAATAACGGCCGTTCATGGGGCTTTCACATCACGGTGGAAGCTGCCGAAGCGATGATGGCCTCTCATATAATCGAAGAGGCCTTTGGAAAAATATTCTTAGATAACTCCAAAAGTTTCATACTCTCCGTTTTCCCCCACAAAAGGGACCCGGAAATCACCGGTTTGCTCTTTGAGACGTTCAATTCAGGAGGGCTTGAGCCTGATGCTTTGGCCAACTCACCCTCCACCATTTCTATTGTCCTGAAGGAAGAATATCTCTCGAGAGTCGATCAGGTCCTCTTTGCACCCTTCAGTTTCAGCGCCTACCGAACTCCTGCCGATTGGAAGCTGGCACAGAAGGGGAAAGAAAAGCTCTACAAGGAGGTTGTTGCCTCCTATCAGGAACAGAGGCCAAAAGTTTATGGGCTGGAGGTTCATGAAGGCCAGTCCTTTCTACGGGTAAAATTTAAAAATGGAAATCTGTCTCAGTTGGGAACGCTCTTTAAAGAATTCGCCCGATCGGGCCTTAACCTAACCTTCATAGCCACTTGTCCTGGTGAGGCAGAAGAGGAAGGGTTGCTCGCTTTTTGTGTCCCCGCATCAAAAGACCGACCCGGTACCGAGATTATTCGCGGAATAACGCCCGGGATAGATGTGGAGAATATCTCTCCGGTCTCTGTGTTTTCCATGAATGGTCCTCATTTTGGTGACCGTTATGGAATCGCAAAGGAACTCCTGTTGGCTTTTAAGCAGGAAAATATTGATTTTCTGGGTCTGAGTTGTACTATTGCCTCCATTACCGGCATCGTGTCCTCCAATCATCTTGAATCTGCGACTCACGCCATACAGTCTTGTTTTGAGGTTCCTTCCATAACGAAAAAAACTTAGTATCTTTTTTTCAATTAAGGCTGGCTCCCGACACAAGTGGATTCTGCTTTTTCTTTTCACCAAGATTTGTTACAAAACGTTGATACAAGTATTATAGCTGATGTCATAAATATGTTCCGATTGGAAGGGATGTGGGACAGTAAAAAATCCCCCCTGGCCCCCCTTTTTGAAAAGGGGGGAACCCTTACACTCCGGTGTTGCTCATTGCAGCCATAGGTGTGCTGATACGACTTCAGGCCTTCATAAGTTCCCCCTTTGACAAAGGGGGACAGGGGGATTTAATAAAAAGGCCAATCGGAACATATTTCAGACAATTAATATAATATTTCAGCTTATGAGCGCAAGTTGATGCTGCCTTAGATCCAAAGCGTCGGGTGTAATGCGTACATAGGCGAATGGCTCGAGGCGAAAGGCACAGGGCGGCCAACCACTCTACGCCATATTCATTTACCATTTTTTAAGACGAGAGGTAAAAATGGTCAACTCAGGGCAAGAAAAATTCTTTTACAATGAAACCCGCGAAACCATGGACTGGGAAAAACGAAGCGCAGATTTGAATGAGAAATTCTTAAAAGTGTTTCATTATGCCTTCCAACACTCAAAGGCCTACCAAGACATTTTCCGGTCTGAAGGTATCGAAGAATCCGAGACAAAGGGCATCGAAGACCTGGAAAAGCTCCCCATCCTTCATATGAATGATTTGGTGGAACGGCAAAAAAACGATTTTCCTTTCGGCGGATTTGACACGATTGATCCCGGACATATCCGGAGAATATACATCAACCCCGGACTCATCTGCCAGCCGGGAGACTGGGAGAATCAGGATACCTCATGGGCTGAAGCGCTTTGCGGGGCTGGACTCAAAGAGGGTGATCGCATTATCAATACCTTCAACTATCACCTGTGGCCCTTTGCCTTTATGCTGGATGATGCCGTTAAAATGATCGGAGCAACAGTGATCCCTACAGGTGTGGGCAACACCCTCATGCAGGCCAGGATCATGCAAATGCTCAAGGTCAATGGATTCATGGGTACACCCAGTTTTCTCATGACCCTCACCCAGCGCGCCGAAGGGATGGGATTGGATCTAAAAAAGGACATTTGTCTTGAACGAGCCCTTGTGGGCGCGGAGATGCTTCCGGAGTCCTTGCGCGACCGGATTGAGTCAAAGCTTGAAATGACCGTCAGACAGGCCTACGGAACCGTTTTTCTCGGCTGTATGGGCTATGAATGCAGTTACAAGACCGGCCTTCACATACCGGACAATATTCTTGTAGAGGTCGTGGACCCCAATACCGGCAAGCAGGTAGAAACCGGTCATTTGGGCGAGATCGTGGCCACAAATTTCAGCACATCCTACCCCATGATTCGCATGGCCACCGGTGATCTCTCCATGATAGCCCCGGAATCATGTGCTTGTGGACGAACCGGTCCGATGCTGAAAAAAATAGTGGGTAGAATCGACCAAGCCAGTAAGGTTCGAGGAACCTTCATCCACCCTTGGCAGGCGGATGAAGTGATTTCTCATTATCCGGAAGTTTTTAAGTACCAAGTGATCATCACCCGCGAAGACCATAAGGATATCATGACTTTTGTTGTGGAATTGAAAGAGGAGGTCTCCAGGCCTGAAATGTTTCGAGGTCGAATTGAACGGAGCATCAAAGAATTATTGACCGTGAAAGGCACCGTTCAGGTCGTCCCCAGGGGGACCATTCCCGACCGCCATAAGAAAATCGAAGACAGGAGGAGTTGGGATTAATCCTCTCTTTCGGAGTAAAAAAGTTGGATAAGATCAGCATCGGTGGTATCATGCAGAGCGATGGGCGGGCACTTATTAAGATCATGTCGGTGCCGGACCATGCCGGTGTTGCTGGCACTGTTCTTGGCGCCATGGGAGAACATGGTATCAACATTGAAATGCTGGTAGAGAGTTTTGACCTGGATGACTGTGGGAATTTTTCTCTTGTCATTGACCAAAAGGACCTGGACCCGGCCTTGAGTATACTGGAAGATGTGAAACCTGTCATTGACGCCAAAGTGGTTTCCTACACCCCCGATGTGGCCGTCATTACGGTGTTTGGACCACACCTGCGTGAAAAACCCCGCATCCATGGGGTAATGTTCACTACCATCGCGGCTGCAGGCATCAGTTCCCTTGCCATCAGTACATCCATTTCAAGTGTGTCTTGTGTGGTCGAAGGACAGGTCTTGGAAACAGCGATTCAGGCTTTGTCAGAGGCCTTTGATGTTCCGCACAGGGTTAAAGAGCGGCCTAAGGATTATTAGAATTGAAGGGAATTATCTATGGACTACGAACTGCATCCTTTATTTACTTGGTTGAGCCAAACCCGACGCGAGTTTCATGCACATCCGGAGATCGGTTTCCAGGAGGTGAGGACGACATCCAGGATCAAGGAAATACTGACAGACCTGGGGATTGAACTCCAGGAGCTTTCCGGGATGGAGACGGGGGCGGTCGGGTTGATCAAGGGTCGACCCGGAGGGAAAACCCTCGCTCTTCGAGCCGACATCGATGCTCTCCCGATCAAAGAGCTGAACGATATCCCCTACAAATCCTCTGCTGAGGGGATGATGCATGCCTGCGGACACGATGCTCATACCACAATCATGCTTGGCGTGGCAAAACATGTAGTGGAATCAAGCCTTAAAGAAAAAATCAAGGGGAACCTCAAATTCATCTTTCAACCGGCTGAAGAACGGGTTTCAGGTGCAAAAAAAATGATCCAAGCAGGTGTCCTCGAGAATCCAAAAGCAGATTGCATCATTGCCTGCCACATGGATCCCGATTTGAAGATTGGGCAGGCATCGGTCTATAAAGGCGTTAGTCATGCGGCAGCAGATCTTTTTCGCCTGTCTATACAAGGCAAGGGGGGCCACGGTGCCAGACCGGAAGCAAGCATAGACCCTATCATTGCAGGGGCACATTTTGTTACCGCCTTGCAAACGATTATCAGCCGAGAAATTAGTCCTATGGAACCTGCCGTCATCACCGTGGGAAGTCTTCGCGCGGGTACAGCCGGAAACATTATTCCGAATGAAGCGATCCTTGAGGGAACGGTCAGGAGTTTGAACACGGAGGTTCGGGACAAAATCATCGCCCGAATGGCTGATATGGTATCCGGGCTCGAGAAGACGTTTCATGTTACGACAAAATATCAATTCATAGATGGGGTCCCCCCATGCCTCAACGACGAAAACGTCTCCGGTTCACTCTTTGAAGCGTCTGCTGAGATCATCGGTTCTGATAATCTCTTTGAATTGAAACCGACCCTGGGTGGTGAAGATTTCGCCTTTTTCAACCAACTCATCCCGGGATCAATAATGCGGTTGGGATGTTCCAATAAAGAACGGGGGCTTGTACATAAGCTTCATTCTCCCCACTTTGATCTGGATGAAAATGTTTTGGTCATCGGTGTAGAAATATTTACAGAAGCGATCAAACGCTACCTGGTCTAGAAAATATATTTCACCACCCGTTCGCTTCGCTCTCTCGAGGCACGGAGGACACGGAGTGTGATTCCTTTTTCGTCTATCCGGAGATCCCGATAGACGAAAACAACCTCCAGGAAACTGAACACCCCTCGTCTATAAGACGAGGGGTTCTAATGAGGTTGATTAAAATCAACTATTACGTCATGCCGGACTTGATAAGCCTGCCCCGGCAATTGGTAAGCCGGGGGCATCCAGAATACTCCGTCTCGTTTTTCCTGGATTCCGACTTTTATCCTCCCTTGGAGGATTAGCCGGAATGACAAGTCGCTCCGCTTACCTGCTCATGAAGTTATAGGGCGGGCGACAATAAAAAACTTTCTTCGCCTAAAGGCGAGGGGTTTCAACCATCCCCGAAAGGGACACTAAAACAACTTGAAGCTATCTCAAAAATAGAAAAATAGTTCGAGATCAAGGAGTTGTTATAGAGAACCGCAGAATCTGAAGAAGCCCCGACCACAGGTCAGGGCTTCTTCTAAGCCGTCTAGCTGAAAGATGCTTTCAGCCGGACGGCAGGAAGCAGAGATCTGCCCTTCGATGTCACTCAGGGTCATGAGCCTGTCGAATGAGCTATTTGACATTTTTGAGATGGCTTCTTGATAAAAATATGATAGTCAATTAAAGTCCCTATGGTGCAAGACCAG
>JAQYVK010000517.1 GCA_030145585.1 Desulfatiglandales bacterium
AGCATATAAAAAGATGTTGACATATTAAGGAGGAAAAAATGGGCAAACTTATAGGAATTGATCTCGGAACAACCAATTCTTGCGTAGCGGTCATGGAGGGAGGAGATCCCGTTGTTATCGCTAATGCGGAAGGGAGCAGGACCACACCCTCCATAGTCGCTTTCAGCGAAAAGGGGGAGAGATTGGTGGGTCAAATCGCCAAGAGACAGGCGATCACCAATCCGGACAATACGATTTTTGCCGTCAAAAGACTCATCGGCAGGAAGTTTGATTCAAACGAAGTCCAAAAAGATATCAAGGTACTTCCCTACAAGATCACGAAGGCCTCAAACGGAGATGCCCAGCTTACTTCGAGGGGAAAAGATTACAGCCCCGCAGAGATATCCTCCATGATTCTTCAGAAAATGAAACAGACGGCCGAAGACTATCTGGGGGAACCGGTGACGGAGGCGGTCATTACGACACCTGCCTATTTTAATGACAGCCAGCGACAGGCCACCAAAGATGCGGGACGCATTGCGGGGTTGAAAGTGGAAAGGATCATCAATGAACCGACAGCCGCTTCTCTGGCCTACGGACTCGACAAAAAGGGAGATAAAAAGATTGCCGTCTTTGATTTGGGTGGTGGAACCTTCGATATCTCTGTTTTGGAAATTGGTGAAGGGGTCTTTGAAGTCAAAGCCACAAACGGTGATACCCATCTGGGTGGTGAAGATTTCGACCTGCGAATCGTTGATTTTTTGGCCGATGAATTCCACAAGGACCAGGGCCTCGATCTGCGAACTGACAAGATGGCCTTACAGAGACTGAAAGAAGCCGCTGAGAAAGCCAAAATGGAATTGTCGAGCTCCCAAGAGACCGATGTCAACCTCCCGTTTATCACTGCGGACGCTAGCGGCCCAAAGCACCTCAACATAAAATTAAGTCGGTCTAAACTGGAAGCCCTGGTGGATGATCTGATCAATCAAGTAGTGGGGCCCTGTCAGGTTGCGGTCAAAGATTCCGGATTGAAAACGAGTGAAATTGACGAGATCATCCTGGTGGGCGGCATGACAAGGATGCCGAAGGTACAACAAAAGGTCAAAGAGATCTTCGGTCGGGAGCCGAGTAAGGGAGTCAACCCAGACGAAGTGGTCGCTATCGGAGCGGCCATCCAGGGCGGCGTCTTAACTGGTGATGTGAAGGATGTACTCCTTCTGGATGTGACGCCACTCTCCCTCGGGATTGAGACCCTGGGCGGTGTCTCCACCAGACTGATCGAGAAAAATACGACCATTCCCACAAAAAAGAGTCAGGTCTTTTCAACCGCTGCCGATAATCAGCCCGCCGTAGAGATCCACGTCCTCCAGGGTGAACGTGAGATGGCCGCCAACAACAAAACGTTGGGACGTTTCCAGCTGGTTGGGATCCCACCCGCACCCAGAGGGCTCCCGCAGGTCGAGGTCACCTTTGACATCGATGCCAATGGCATTGTGAACGTCTCAGCCAAAGACATGGGCACAGGCAAGGAGCAATCCATTAAGATAACCGCTTCGAGCGGCCTCTCTGAAGAAGAGATTGATAACTTGGTCAAAGACGCGGAAACGCACGCTGAAGAGGACAAGAAAAAGAGAGAGCTGGTAGATGCCCGGAATAATGCAGATTCTCTAATCTACTCCACTGAGAAAGCTATTCAGGAGGCAGGTGACAAGCTTGACGAATCCACAAAATCTGATATAGATAAAACCATAGAAGATTTGAAAAAAGCTATGGAAACGGATAATACCGAAGAGATTAAACAGCTGACCGAGGCATTGACCCAGGCATCTCACAAACTGGCGGAAAGCATGTATGCCCAGGCCAGCGCTCAGGGCCAAGAAGGTGCCGAAGGTGCCGAGCCTGCCAGTGATTCTGAAAAAGATGAAGATGTGGTTGATGCTGATTTCGAGGAAGTCAAGAAATGAAACCCCTGTTTTACCTTAAGCTAAGGGCCATCCTCATCCCAGTGATGGGGATGGCCCTTTTGATATCAGGGTGTTATCCAAAACCGGTCAAGAGATACCCTGAGGTCAAAAAGGAGGTATCGCCGAACCTGTTTGACCAGGCCGAACAGGCCTTCTTGGCTGGCAATGATGATCAGGCCAGAGAATACTATGAGCGTTATCTGAAGTTGAATCCCCGGGGGGAGAAGCCCAGAACATCCCAGTATCGGATATCCAGCATCGACTTGCGAAACAATCGACCCGAGGAGGCATTGAGTCTCCTTAAAAAGATTATTGAAGAGTATCCCGACCATCCGGATACCCATAGGGTAGAATTCGATATCATTGACGCCTATTACCGCCTCGGCGATTATCAGCAATCCCAGATCGAGGCTTCCCAATGGTTTGAGAAATATCCCTTCAATCCACTTAGGGGGGACGTCTTCTTTTTGATGGGAAGAAATTTCAGGGCTATGGAAAACTTCTCCAAGGCATTCTACTGGTGGCTTCAGGCCTACAGAGGGCCCTTTGAGCTAACCGTTACCCGAGATGAAATCGATGAACGAATATTGGGTTTGATTAAAACAAGCCCGGCGCGTGCCCTAAAAGAAATGGCCCCCTATGCGACAGGAACAAAATATGCCCCTGATATTTATCATCAACTGGCATATACCTCTCTTGAGATGGGTAACTTGGAAGAGGCCAAATACGCTGCAATGGCCCTGATTCGATCGACTCCGGAGCAGTACTGGGTCGAGATTGGGCGGCGTATTCTAGAGAGGGTCACAGCCGCCCTCTCAGTAAAAGTAGGAAGTGTAGGGTGTCTATTGCCACTGAGCGGGCCTTTTGCAATTTACGGCCAAGAGGTCTTGAATGGTATTCAGTTGGGCATGGGCATCTTCGGCCAACCCGAAGGGGAAAGAAGCCTTGATCTGATTATCCGGGATACCCGTGGAGAACCGGAAGTCGCGGTATCACTTGTTGAAGAAATGGCCGAAAAGGGTAAAGTCATGGCCATTATTGGCCCTCTTGCAAGCAAACCTTCCATGGCGGCGGCAAAAAGGGCCCAGGAATTGGGTATCCCTATCATTACATTGACCCAGAAGGAGGGGATTACATTCGAGGGCGACATGGTCTTTCGCAATTTCATAACCCCGTCAAAAGAGATCAGAAGGGTCCTTGATAAAGCGATCAAGGATATGTCCCTCAAACGGTTCGGCATTCTTTATCCGGATAACTCCTACGGCCGTTTCTTTATGAATCTCTTTTGGGATCAGGCCGCGGAAATGGGTGGAAGCGTCACAGCAATAGAGTCATACCCACCGGATAAGACTGATTTTGCGGTTGAGATCAGAAAGATGATTGGGCTTCATTATCCACGGCCCGAGTCGGTCCAGGTGAAGGTCGATGAATTGAAGTGGCTGGAAGCGGAGGAGAGGATCAAAGATGGCTCTGATTCTAAGAAGAAGTTGGATCCCATCGTTGATTTTGACGCCATTTTTATCCCGGACAATTACCACCAGGTTGCGCTCATAACACCGCAATTCCCCTTTTATAGTGTCTTTGATGTCCGGTTTTTAGGGACCAGTCTATGGCAATCACCCGAACTCATAGAAATGGCGGGTGATTATATACAAGGGGCTATCTTCCCCGCTGGTTTTTTCATGGAGGATGGATCGGATCCTGCCCAAGACTTCATCAAACGTTATATAGAAAATTTTGAAAAAGAGCCGGGCATCCTTGCGGCTACCGGCTATGATACCATAAGGCTGCTCAAGGCCCTCATGGAAAAGGGACCGATCAGGACGAGGAAAGAATTTCA
>JAQYVK010000518.1 GCA_030145585.1 Desulfatiglandales bacterium
GGAATGAAACGGGACGCATAAGTGTTTAATTACTATAATTTGGGGAATTTCCAAACTGATGGTGCGAAAACTTGACATCGGTGTGGCGGCTGTTTTGATCGTGATATGCCTCGCAGTGTTTTGGGAATCTTTAAGCATGCCGCCCGCTTTCTATGATCCGATAGGACCGGCGGCCTTTCCCCGCGCACTAAGTGTCACCATCGGTTTTTTGTCGATAATTTTAATGATCAAAACCCTCCGTTTACCTTCAGAAAAATCGAGTCAGACAGCCCGACAACCCGCCCACCGAAAAAGGCCCGATCTGGCGGTAGGTACAGCCATTTTAACTGGGATCTACGTCCTGTTGCTGACATTGAGGTTGCTTAGCTTTGGCGTTATCACCACGGTGTATCTTATTTCTTTTATAATGTTATTGATGCCGTTCGATCGCAAGCGGTTGCTGATCGCGATCATCATTGCGTTGATAATGGGTTTTGGTGGTGGGTACATTTTCACGCATGTTTTTTACATTGACTTGCCCTAACATTCAGCTACAGAAAGAGTGATCATGCAGGAACTTGGTGCAGCTTTCGCCAATCTATTAAGCCCGGTGCCTTTCTTCTTGGCGGTCATGGGCACATTTCTGGGAATCATCTTCGGCGCCATACCGGGCTTGACCACCGCAATTTTGATCGTCCTGACCCTGCCTTTCACCTATACCATGGACCCCGTTCATGTACTGATCCTCCTGACCTCCATGTACGTGGGTGGCATCTCCGGCGGACAGGTTTCTGCAATCCTACTTAACATGCCGGGCACCCCCACTGCGGTCCTGACGACATTCGATGGTCATCCCATGGCCCGGAAGGGTCAACCCGGCCGTGCTCTGGGTTTGGGGATTGGTGCTTCATTTGCAGGCGGGCTTATCTCTTGGATATTTTTGGTACTCCTGTCAAAACCGCTTGCGGAGGTTGCTATTTATTTAGGCCCATTTGAATATTTCGGCCTGGTGATGATGTCCATGGTACTCATCGCATCCATCAGTCGCGGATCTTTGATCAAAGGTCTTATAGCCGGTTTCTTTGGCATGCTCATTTCTCTTCCCGGCATTGATCCGGCAGCCGGGGATCTTCGTTTGACATTCGGTTCTTATCAAATGGAGGCGGGCTTTAAAATCATGCCGATGCTGATCGGGGTTTTCGCCGTGGGACAAATATTTGTCGAGATAGTCGACAGCGAACTGAAATTCACCATGATCAAGATGCGATTGAAGGGACTTTTCATGTCCCTACAGGATATCAAGACCCAGGCGATCAATATTGTGCGGTCGTCGCTAATCGGCACATGGATAGGTATTCTTCCCGGCATTGGAGGCAGCATTGGATCTATTATGGCTTATACCGCGGCCAGAAAAATGTCCAAAACTCCGGAACGATTTGGAGAAGGTTCGGAGGAGGGTATCATAGCCTCTGAGTCCGCCAATAATGCAACTATAGCCGGCGCATTGATACCCCTCATCGCATTGGGTATTCCGGGCAGCATTGTCGATATATTTCTGATAAGCGGAATGATGATCCACAACATCGACCCGGGGCCGATGTTGGTCACCACCCATCCGGATATTTTTTACGGCATTATCTCCGTAGCCCTGGTGGCGGATATTTTGATGTTTCTCATCATGACAGGCACGGTGCGGTTTATTGCCAGATTGACTCAAGTCCCCAAATGCTATGTATTGCCGGTTATCATGGTGTTTTGCATCTTAGGCGCTTATATCGAAGGGAACCGGATGTTCGATGTTTGGGTCTTGTTGGTCTTCGGTGGGGTGGGGTACGTGATGAAAAAAACCGCCTTCCCGGTAGCGCCGTTCATCATTGGAGCGGTGCTGGCACCCATTGCCGAGGTAAAACTGAGATCAGGTTTGCAAATCTCGGGAGGTAGTTTTCTTCCCTTGATTACACGGCCGATTTCTTGTGTTTTTCTCATTGTCTGTGTGCTGTTTCTTTTCTGGCCGTTGTTAAAAAAATTGTTTCGCAGAGAAAAAACAATCGCCTGAAAGACAAGGACACCAAACAAAGATCTTTGTCCCAAGTTGCGGATTGAGCTTGGGAGGTAATACCTGAATTTTGTATGAGGTATCGTAGCGAGGTGGGGAAATCCTTAGGGAGACGCGTAGTTGCAACCATTTTGGCCCGAAGGCATATTCACTAATATGTTGAGGACTAAAATGGCGAAACAAGCGTCGCAGCAAGGATTTCCGCGCCGCAGTAGGTAGCTTATGCAAGATTCAGGTAATACCCTGAATTTGATGGAGAGAAGGATTGTCATGGCAAAACAGGAACGACCAAATATTTTGTGGTATTGCGCCGACCAGCAGCGGTATGACACCATCCATGCATTGGGCAATTCTCATATTCATACCCCAAACCTTGACGCCCTTTGCAGGGAAGGGGTGGGTTTTACACACGCCTATACTCAGAGTCCGATTTGCACGGCCAGCCGGGCAACATTTTTGACGGGTCGCTACCCGAACACCCATCACGTCTATCGCAACAACAATGAATACTCCCCTTCCAACGAAGTGTTGGTTACAAGACTACTCGCGGATGCCGGTTATGATTGTGCATTGGCCGGTAAGCTCCATCTTTCGCTCGCCAAAAAGGGCAACTTGGAAAGACGGCCTGACGACGGGTACCGGAAATTCTTCTGGAGTAATCATCCCAATCCGGACTATCCATATGGGCATGATTACGCTATTTGGTTGGAAGAGGAAAAGGGCGTAGACCCTGTAGAACTTTATGGTGCGCTTACCGGGCAGGTCGGGGCAGGGGTGCCAACGGAATTACACCAGACGACCTGGTGTTCCGAAATGGCCATCCGGTTTATTAATGAGCAACGGGATGGCCCCTGGCTGATGAGCATCAATCCTTTCGATCCCCATCCGCCCTTTGATCCACCCCAGGAATACCTGGATCGGTATGATCCGGAGAAACTGCCCTATCCGCTGTTCCGGGAGTCGGATATTGAGCGTCAGAAAGCCTTCCAGCACTTCGAGCAGCAAACCACTGAAGCGATAAATCCCTTAACATCATCCGCCCAAGACAATATCACCGCGTCTGTCGAGAGAGGTGCTATGGGAAGTGTTCCACCAAGCGCCTATGATGCTCGAATGGTAAAGGCTTGTTATTATGCAATGATTGAGTTGATCGATGACCAGTTCAAGCGCATCCTAGACACACTCGACAAAACGGGACAAAGAGAGAACACGCTGATCATTTACACGAGCGACCACGGTGAGTTGTTGGGGGATCATGGTCTGATTTACAAGGGTTGCCGGTTTTTCGAAAGCCTGGTGCGCGTACCGTTGATCATGTCCTGGCCGGCAAAAGGTGTGAAATCGATAAAAAGCGACGCGTTGGTTGAATTGGTAGACTTGGCCCCGACCCTGTTGGAAGCAGCCGGCCTTGAGGTTCCTTATTTCATGCAAGGCAAATCGCTTCTGCCTCTTTTGACCGGACAATCAGACCCCGGCCATCATAAGGACCACGTGATTTCAGAGTGGAACGACGGCCTTGCCGGACATCCTGCCCACAGCCATGGGTCCATGTACTCCGATGGCCGGTACAAGATTGCCATCTATGAGGGTGAAACCATTGGCGAACTCTTCGACCTTGAATCGGATCCGGGTGAGTTCGTGAACCTTTGGGACGATCCCGACAGCTCTGCCCTGAAATCAGAACTGGTGCTGCGCCACTTTCAGGCCTACCTGGCAACGACCGGCGCTGGAATTCGGCATGCCACAGAACAATGGCCGGGGGCCGGGCATGCACCGAAGAGTCGGTCGGTCTATGATTGATCTGTAAAATTTGGGTTTGAGCATTTGGTAGATGTTCTGACAACAAAGATTAAAAGAGTTAGAATCATCTCGGATTTAGTTGAGGGAAAACTATGGAGCTCATATTCAAAGAAGTTGCTCAGATTAGAAGGATTCGGCCCGCCACAAATACGGCGGGCAAGAGTCGAGGGGTCAAGGGTTCCAGTGAAAAACCTTAGAAATACAGGTAGTTAAAAGATTCGAACAGATTTAAAAAATCCTGTTTGGATATCTACTGGATAATCGGAAAATCCAGAGAACAAAATGGATATATTATAGTTTTATGGTTAAGGATAAGAGATGTTTAAAGCATTGATGAGATCGTTGCAAAACAGACACCTGAACCCTTGAATCCTTGGATCCTCGAATCCTCTTCTCCAACTAATTTGGAGAAGAACCAAAAAATAAGGAGATATTTTATTATGGGCTGGTCACCTTTTCGTAAAAGAGGATTAACATATAAAGATTCTCGCACATATGGGGGGTATACATTGATTGCTCCAATCGGGGGAGATGCCGTTTATCTACTCGATATCGATGGTCAGGTCGTTCATCAATGGAAAGTCCCTTCTTTTGAGCCGGGATATGGTTTTCTTCTCCCAGGGGGAAATCTCCTAGTACGAGGCCAACATGTGGTAGATGAGGTTGTAAGACCGGGAGAGCCTGCATCCAGTACCGACATTTTGATCGAGCTGGATTGGGATTCAAACGAAGTTTGGCGATGGGAACATGAGACGTTTCATCATGATATGGCTCGTTTACCAAATGGCAATACAATCGTTATTGTATGGGAAGTGCTTCCGGAGGAAGTGGTTAAAAAAATCAAAGGGGGATTTTCCCCCGAAGAGGTTTCTCAAATAAGAAATAACGAACAATTTATGAATTTTGCCTTACAAGGGGTAGGGGTTGGGGGCCGTCCACGATTGGAAGGCATGTTATCCGACGCGATATGGGAAATTAATCCGGCAGGAGAACCGGTTCATATCTGGCACTCCTGGGAGCATTTTGACACTGAAACCGACAAACTCTGCCCGGTCGATTTTCCGTTTGAATGGACACATCTCAATGCTGTCGAGTTAACGCCGGAAGGCGACATTTTGACAAGTTCACAAAAATTAGACAAGGTCATGAAAATTTCTTGGCCGGAAGGTAAGGTCCTCTGGAAATGGGGAGGCTTGGGTAAACTAAGTCATCAGCACGACCCAACAATTACGCCGGATGGTACGTGTCTTGTCTTTGATAACGGAGCAAAGCATCCTCCCATTTCCAGGTCCCGTGTCGTTGAAGTGGATATGGAGACAGATGAAATCATATGGCAATATGTTCCCTCCCCAGTATTCAGTCTGATGAGCCTTCATATTGCCGGAGCGGAGCGGTTGGCTAATGGAAATACTTTAATTTGTGAAGGCGAAAGCGGACGGGTTTTTGAAGTAACTCCTGATAGTGAAATTTGTTGGGAATGGAACAGTCCATTCGTTCATGAATTTAAAACTGTTGATGTCGTCATGCTTTTCCGGGCTCATCGATATGCCGGTGACAGCCCGGAATTAAAAAGCAGGGAATTTGATCCTGAGGCATTTTCGGCACTCAACAAACAATGGGGATTGGACAAGTGATCCGGCATTAGAATTGGATTAGATTTTAACACTCAGAAAAATATTTAAAAGAATCTAATAGTCACAAGTCGTTTTGGACACATCGGTCCCTCTTTATTGCTCAAGCTAGGAAATCGGACTATGAAGACTTGAGAAAATTACAGGTCTTTGAAATAGATTTGTTTTGGCAAATAAAAGGAGGTTATGGTCGTGACAATTACATTAGAAAAAAGTCAGGAGAGATTCCTGGAAAAGTTCAAAACCTCCAGGGAATTTACAGAAAGGTGTCGTGGGAAAATACCCGGCGGTTACAGCAGGGTCAGTTTTAATTATGGCCCCCATGCCATATTTGTTGACCGGGGAGAGGGTCAGTACATCTATACCATCGATGGACATCGATTACTTGATTTGAATAACAATTTCACAGTTAATGTTATTGGTCATAACCATCCTAAGATTACCGGAGCACTGACAGAGGCGATTCAGGATGGATTTTCTTTTGGGAATCCCATGAAATATGAGCACCAATTGGCAGAAATGATATGTGATCGTGTCGAATCTGTTGAGAAGATTAAGTTTTCTTGCTCCGCCAGTGAATCCTGTATAAGTGCGGTTAGAATAGCAAGGGCAAATACCGGGAAAAATAAGATAGCTAAATTCGAAGGTGGCTATCATGGTTTTATTGATGATCTTCAGATATCGGCCCATCCGGCCCCTGACAGGTTTCCCGGTCCAGCGGATTACCCAGCCCCCCTTGCAGACTCGGCGGGAATTCCCTCCTATACCGTAGAAAATACAATTATCTTACCCCAGAACGACCCTACCGGTTGTGAAAAGATATTAAGAGAGAATGCCCGTGATATCGCATGTGTGATTATGGAACTGCAATCCGGTGCAGGTGGGGTCATTGTCCTCGATAAGGATTTTGTCCATGGTATACGAGCGATCACAGAGGAACTGGGAATTCTCATGATTATAGATGAGACGATTACCTTGAGAGCGGACTATAACGGCATGCAAGCCGTATATGGATTAAAACCTGATCTTACAGTAATGGGAAAGATAATTGGGGGCGGCCTGCCCCTGGGTGCGGTGGGTGGTCGAGCGGAATTATTCCATGTAACTGAAAATGGTCAGGTTCATCTTTCCGGTACACATCAGGGTCATCCCCTTGCAGCGGTAGCAGGGATGGCATGTCTCGAGGTAATGGATAAGGCAGCTCATGATCGATTGAACGAGCTTGCCGAACAAATCAAAAAAGAACTCAATGAATGGTCTGATCAAAAAAGCTTCCCATTTATAATATATGGAGCATTCTCTTTTCTTGGTATTGCTTTTACGGATAAGCCGGGTAGGGAATTAAAGTCTCACAGGGATTTTTGGAATTTCTCAAACGACGATCACGCACTGACATTTGCCCTTGAAATGGCAAACCGTGATTTCTTCCCAGTGCATCGCGGACAGATTTCACTATCGCTACCAATGACCGATGAAGATATCAAGGGCTTTATTAATACAACAAAAGAGATTGTAACGGGGATTTTTGAAGATTAAAGTCATATTTCCTTTCAATTTTTTAAATCTATTATCTTATAGGGCAGCATGCGCAACACGAAACTCTGAGGGTCAAAATTTACGCAAGCAATATACAACGCGCTCTTTGGACTATTGCCCAAGGTTCTGAAATAAGGCTTAGAACTCCTTGGGCTGAGACCGATTAATAAGGGCCGATTTAATAGATGGGATCCAATTTTGGTTAGATGGATCAAATGACTAACAAAACCAAGACTATATTAGAGGAGGGGAAAAAATGAAAAAGAAGATTTCGGTTTTATTCATCGTTTTATTGTCTATTGCTCTAATGGGCGGATTCACTATGGGTTTTGCAAAAGAAAAAAAAATCGTATGGAAATTTCAAACATTTGTCCCTGAAACCGATGCTGATTGGTATGTGACCCTAAAGAGTATCAAAGCGCTTATAGAGGAAGGAAGTGGAGGAAAGATCGAAGTCAAAATATTCCCTGTAGGGGTGCTTACTGATCCTGATTCTATTTTAGATACAGTAGTCAATGGAGCCATCCAGGGTGGCCAAATTATTTCAGGGATGGCTGCTGGCATAGCACCTTCTTGTTTGGGGACAGAGATGCCCTATGGGACCAAGGACATGTATGAACACTTTGAACTTCATTTTTTATGGGGCCTTATTGATATTATGAGGGAGGAGTATGCAAAGAGGAATCTTCATCTTTTGACTGTTGGTTTTAGTGGTCAAATAAATTTCTTCAGCTCATTCCCTGTAAGGTCCGCAGGAGACTTTAAAGGGAAAAAAATATGGGTCATTCCTCAACTCACCTGGTTAACAAAGTTTGGGGCGGCGACAGTCGAAGTC
The DNA here is from genome assembly GCA_030145585.1 of Desulfatiglandales bacterium. Classification (GTDB taxonomy): domain Bacteria; phylum Desulfobacterota; class DSM-4660; order Desulfatiglandales; family HGW-15; genus JAQYVK01. Next base: position 7,838 of record JAQYVK010000518.1, read on the forward strand.
CCCGGTATGGACATGTATACCGCTCTGAAGCTTGGCACCCTTGATGGTTTTGCTTGGACAATAGGTGAACTAGAGTATGGGAATTTTAAAGAAGTCGTTAAATATGTTTCGAGGCCAAAATTTATAACGCCCGGAACTCATATCCTAATAAACAAGAAGGCCTGGGACAAGTTAGGAAAACCCCTTCAAACACAAATACAGGATCATGTTCTTGCTCATCAGTTTAAAGTCTACAAGGAATACCGCAGCTATGATTTAAAATCCATAAAAGCGGCCCAGGATTACGGTGTCAAATTTATTGATTTGCCCCCCGCAGATGTTGCTAAATTCAAGGACGCTGCCGTTGAATTTTGGAATGAGGTGGAAGGCATGAGTCCCGGGGCAGCTAAAATGATTAAACGATACAGGGAATTTTTAAAGTACAAGGGCAGATAATAATTCATATGAAAGGCGGTTGAAATGATAGATATGGCTTCAACCGCCACCAGAAAAAAAGCTAAGAGGAACTGATGAAGACAATTCTATTGATTTTACATATTATTGATAAGGTCAATAAGTGGGTGGGTCGAGTTATACCATATCTTGTTCTACCGATGCTCTTTGTAAGCATGTATGAGATTATCTCCAGGTATGTATTCAATAGCCCTACTCTATGGGCTGGTCAGATCATTTCGATCATTTTCATAGCCCTCGTAGTTCCTGGTGGAGGTTACATTCTTATGAAAGATGGCCATGTAAGAATGGATGTATTTTATGGGTCATGGAGCAAGAGACGCAAGGCTATTACTGACACTGCAACCTTCATTATTTTTTTCTGTTTTGCGGTGTTGCTTTCATGGAAAACAGCAGAAATGGCCTGGACTTCAGTTAGCATAGGGGAATCAAGCTGGGCCGCCTTTCATGGTCCGATATACCCGAAAAAAATTGCTTTGGCATTAGGAACTTTTCTATTGTTATTACAGGGCATTGCTCAATTCGTCCGCAATATTCTTTTCATAACCGGGGCTAAAGACGGGACGGGATCGACTAAATGAGCATTGAAATCATTACTCTTATACTTTTTTCTTCCATGCTGATATTTTTGGCATTAGGCGTACCTATTGCGTTTGCCTTGGGAGGGGCAAGCGCAATATTTGCTGTTGCCTTTTGGGGTTTCGATCATCTCTACATATTAGCAGCAGCCGCTTATAGTAATTTACAGGACCTTAATCTGGCAGCGATTCCCTTGTTTGTCTTAATGGGATGGTTGCTTCAGTCTTCTGGTATAGCTGATGACCTATTTGAAGTGATGCACGTTTGGCTTGGGGGTTTAAGAGGTGGGTTGGCAATCGGAGTTATCATTTTCAGCGTTTTGTTTGCGGCCATATGCGGGGAACTTTTGGCCGCGATTATTACAATTACCAGCATATCTTTGCCTCCGATGCTCAAGCGTGGTTATAACAAAAATCTTACGGTAGGTTGTATCATGGCAGGAGGGCTTCTGGGTCTGGTGATCCCACCAAGTCTTGAGGTTATCGTATATTCGTCTATGACCGGGGAATCAGTCGGTCGGATGTATCTTGGGACCTTCATTCCAGGTTTGATCCTCGCCGCTCTTTATATTTTATATATAGCCATAAGGTGTTATTTCAATCCGGAATTAGGCCCCCCAGTGCCCCCTGAGGCGAGGGTTGGTTGGGTGGAAAAGATTATCAAACTAAAGGGTGCCATATCACCATTAATACTCATTTTAGTGATCATTGGAGGGATCTATTCAGGTACAATCACTCCCTTGGAAGCATCAGCCGTTGGTGCTGTTGGTGCTTTTCTCTGTGCTTTATTTCAACGGCGTCTTAATTGGAAAGTTATTAAGCATGCATTGACAACGACTCTTAGCATTAGTTCTATGGTCGCATGGTTACTCATAGGCATAGGCACATTTACGGCGGTTTATAGCGGTATAGGAGCCTTGGATCTGGCGGGAAAGATCGCCAAGGCCATACCTGGAGGTGGTTGGGGTGCAATATTACTTACACAATTGGCGCTTATTGTTTTTGGAATGTTTCTGGACGACTTTGCAGTGATAATGATATTCGCCCCTATTTTTGTTACTGTCGCTAAGTCTCTGGGATTCGACTCATTATGGTACGGGGTCCTTTTTCTGGTCAATATGCAACTGGCATTCCTTACGCCACCTTATGGCTTTGCACTATTTTGTATGAGGGCAGCAGTCCCTAAAGATATACCAATTTCCATGAAAGATATATATCGTGCTGCTTTTCCTTTCATCCTGCTCCAACTCATTTGTTTGATACTTGTCATGATTTTTCAACCTCTGGGGACTTGGCTGCCTCGGCTCCTTATTCGGTGAAGGGTTAAGAGAGCAAAGTTGGTCTGTCGGGACCAACCGGTTTTACGGAACCCCCTCATGCAAAGAAAACATCTCTGTAGACGGACCTTTACTTGCATTTGGGAGAAGAACTTTATGGGATGTTTTCGCTTTAACATTTCTGCTTCTATCTTCGAAGCCAAGACTGGTTTGCCACGTAAAGATAATTTTTTTTAATAATATTTGCTTTAATATAAATATTCAACGCTCCCTTGCTGAGCACCTAATTACCTGGAGATTAAGTATTATGACAAAAGAAATTGAAGGCATCATTGCTGCAATCGTAACCCCTTTCGATGAGGA
>JAQYVK010000519.1 GCA_030145585.1 Desulfatiglandales bacterium
TTGGCCTCGACTCTACAGGCGCAAGGCATCACGCAGACGCTGCTGGAGGCCTCGATGGCTTTGATGACATCATTGTAAGGATGAATGCTGCTTTCAGTAGAATCAAGGCTTTCGCCTATTGGGATCCACCGACCGAGGGGAGTGTCGCTTTTCTTTCTTTCGTTGCCCATGGCACTAAATACAAGTTGAAGATATTGTGCGAATTCTTTGTCAATCAAATCAGAAGTGCACTCATAGATGCCGGGGACAAATGGAAGAAGCGCAAAAGTCCTGGATTCTTCAGGGCCTGTAACATAAACAACGCCCCTCTTTGACATGGCGTGTAATAAAGGTTCCGCCTCATCGGCCCTTTTTCCCATCCGATCTGCGATGATTTGAACAGTCTCAAGGTCTTCCAATTGCATCAAAGGAAGTTCAACGGCAATTTCCGCTTCCTCAGGAGAAAAGAGCTTCTTCAGGAGTCTGATTTCGGTCCCGTCTTCTGTTTTAGGAAAGCTGGTGGGAAATCTATCCAAACTCGCCCTGAGTTTTTCATATATCTCGTTATCCATTTTCTACTCCTTGCCTTTTATTATTATGAATCCCTTTTTACAGTGATCCCGGCGGCCTCTCGATCCCAGGTGGCATCCGTATTGCCTTTTTCTCGAAGTTCGTACTTCTTAACGCGCATTGTCGGGGTTTTCGGCAAATCAGGAACCACTTCAATATATCGGGGCAACATAAAATACGGCATCCTCGGGATGAGAAACTTTATCAGATCAGCTGGATCAAACGTTGAGCCCTCACGAGGAACTACAAATACTTTTACCTCTTCACCGCCAAACTCATCCTGTGCGGCCACGCAAGCGGCCTCGAAAACCTCAGGATAAGCCATAACTTCACGCTCCACTTCAAAGGTAGAAATGTTTTCCACACGACGACGAAGAGAATCTTTCTTCCTGTCCACATAGTAAAAGTAGCCTCCCTCGTCACAAACAAAGAAATCGCCGGTATGAAACCAACCATTGCGCCACGCTTCCGCCGTCTCTTCAGGACGTTGCCAGTAACCGGCGTTCATCATCCAGGGAAGATCTGATCGAACAATGAGCTCGCCCACATCTCCTGTCGGCACGGGTATGTCATAGTCGTCGACCAACCTTAATTCATGATGGGGCGTGACCTTGCCGCAGGTCTTGGGATTTATAGTCACGTCTGGCGTTATGGTTGCCTTGGTCACGGTCGATATCTCCGTCATGCCGTAAGTACTGATAATTTTTTCCATACCAAAACGTGTCATAAAGGCGGCTGGGTCTCTGGGCAACGGCGCAACGTGAGCCGCCCTGAGCGGATTATCCGCGTCATTTGGTTGAGGAGGCATCTTTTCCAAAAAAGCCGGTACTGTCCCAATCATCATGGCTATGGTTACACCAAACTCCCTGACGATATCCCAGTAGCGGCTCCCGGAAAAAACCCTTCGAAGTGCAATCTTTTTACACCCTGAAGCAAGAGGATAAGCCATAAGCGTGCCGGAAATGTGAAAAAGCGGCGAGTCCACCAGAAACGTGTCATCGCTGGTTGCCGTGTCCCCCCACAGAGAATCAGCACTATGATAAGTCCTGAAGTATGGGGTCAATACACCTTTTGATGGGCCGGTCGTTCCTGAGGTATACACAATTTCGTGGATATCCCATGGCTCGATGGGTCTTTCCAGATCAGGTGCATCAGATGACCCTTCAGTTAACAGGGACGGATCAATGATAGTCAAATCCAGTCCAAGATCCTTAATCCGTTCCGCCGGATCGGGGAAGGTTATAACCTTAGTGGCCTGAGAGTCCTGACATATATGCCTCAACATTTCCCCTTTGTATGCAGGATTTATCGGCACGATGACCCCACCCAAGAACGTAACACCCCACCAGGCCAGAAGCCATTCCAGGCCATTGGGCAAAAAAATCAGAATGTTTTCGCCACGCTTTGTCCCAAGCCCGGAAAGTACGTTTGCCGCCCTGTAAGCTTCCTGCAGAGATTCACCATAAGTCCATCTTTTCACATCTTCAAAAAGCACATAATCCTCATTTGGATGCTCTGAAGCATGTCGCTCAAGCAAGTGACGCAATACCACTTTTGATCGCTCCGGTAAAAAATTCATTTTTACACCGCCTATTGAGCAAAATTGGTTACCTCTATGATTTCATCCCCCCCCCTGCCGTTCGTCAGAGATATTTTCTTTCCGTTATTGTAAACAAAATTGCCCGTCCATCTTACCTCCATGTCTGATGCAGGAAGGTTCATGGCATGTCTATGTTTATTTTGCTGTCTCCATGTCTGAGATCGGAGGACATCTCCTTCTATGAAAAGGATTCCCCTGTCCGTTTTCGCTTTCGCGCTGATCCTGATAGGCCAATGGTGTTGCAGTACCGGACTGTAAGCCCATTGGGGATGATCAATATCAAAATCATTGATTACGAGATACTCTTTTTCCTTCATAAGATATATGCAACCATCCTTGTATTTTCCTCCGTGCATATCAAAAATCAGACCGTAGAGTTCATCGAAATGAAACCATATCCAGTCCATCCACCCATATTCAAACCAGGCCTGAATAGACGAGGTCACACATTCATGGATTCCGACTCCGATAACATGCGTCTCTTTTCCGCCTATGGTCAGTGTCCCTTCCATATCACCGAAAAGTTCAAAACCCCAAATAAGGGTTGACGGTGTAATGCGCGCGCCTTCCTCCTTGCCCCGGTTAAACCAGAAGGGGCTGCCTTTTATCTTTAAGGTGAGATCCAGACCGCATTCCTTTCCGCTATATTTAAGTTTATAGACAGGGGGGGAACATCTAATGTCAAAACCTCCCAACTTAATTGAGAAAGCCGTCGATGAAACTTCGGTCTCAGCTGTACCTCGGGGTTTTATGAAAAGGGTATCTACCTCTGGTATCTCATTCTTCTGAATGACTTTTGACGATGGTCTAGTGAAACACCAGATAGGTTCCATGCTGATGTCCAAGCGTGCTACATCTCTATCTCCTTCGCAAAAAATGGCATACGTCAAGAAATATTCTTTACCATCATCCCCGGTTAAGGATCCATTAAACCAATAATCGATGAATCCTTTCTCAAAACGAGAATTCAAGTCTCTGTACGTCTCAATGGAAGGATCTTCAAGTTTCACAGTCTTCTCCATTTTTAATGGTTAGCTCGACAAATCATTCTCACGAATGGAAAACCAGTAATTGTGCATCTTGCCGCATAATCCGGGATTAATTAAGCGAAAATCCGAGTTCTAGTGAAAAACCGGCCCTGTCGGTGTATATGGAATATATGAATCAAAAAAATTACCCAACGCCCTGAGAAAAGTTAGAGGTGGCGATGATTTCATTTCCCCCCCTACCATTGTTCAATGCGATGGTCCTTCGATCGTTAAACGTAAAACTTCCTTTGAATTTCAAATCCATATCACCTCCAATCATATGTACTGAAGGTTTGAATCTATCCATTTTTGTAAAAGGCTGGGATCGGACAAGATCTCCTTCAACAGAAAGTGTTCCCTTATCCGTAATGGCATCCGCGGTGAAATTAATAGGATAATACTGTTGAAATGCAGGGCTGTAGGCCCACTGAGGATGATCGATATAAAAATCTTTAATTATCAAGTATTCTTTTTCCTTAATAAAGTAGACAATTCCCTCCTTATAGTTTCCTCCCTGTACTTCAAAAACGATTCCGTACAATTCGTCAAAGACGAACCACATCCAGTCCATCCAGACAAATTCCATCCAACTGGTATGGGGTTTAAAGGTGTGTTCATTAATCCCGATTCCTTTGACCCCTATTTTTTTACCCCCTATTGAGATTGAGCCTTCTATGTTGCCAAGCATTTCAAATCCCCAAAGTAGATTTGAAGGCGAGATCTGCGCCCCTTCCTCTTTCCCCTGGTTAAACCAGTAAGGAGGACCAAGAGGTTTGAACTCTAAATCAGCTGAGGTATCTTTTCCCCTGTATCGACCTTTATAGGTGTCATCAGGGGGAGACCAGATGAATTCAAAAGCATCCAACTTCCTTATAATGGAATTAGAGGTGTATTCAACTTTTAGCGCTTTTCCGGGTTCATAGACAGCCATTTCAACTTCAGGATTTTCACCTTTTAATATGATTTTCGATTTTGGCGTAGTATAACATCGGAGGGGCTCTTCATTGATGATTAATCGTGCGAAGGCAAATGTTTTTATATCATCCCCTATCCCCAAAATCTTAGCAACAGCGGCGTCACCTTCGGCGACACACATAGTCACCATATAATCCTTGCCATCATCTCCGTTTAAACATCCAATCATATAATAGTCTAGAAATCCCTTAAAATCTTCGCTCTCTGCACGAGACGCAAAATCTTTTAAAACATCTAGGGTTACATTGGGAATATTCATTTTCTTCCTCCTTTTTTAAAGTTTGATTTGTAAATTTCCCCAACAACCCAGTTGAGGAGTCTATCAAAACCTACCTTTTTTCTAAAGATAGAAACAAGGTTGATAACCTTAAGGATTGCACTGGGCAAAGTTATAGGCTGCAATAACTTCGTTTCCAACTTTTCCGTTATTCAAAGTGATGACCCTGCCGTTTTGAAACGTGAAAGTATCCTTGCATCTTAATTCCATGTCCGCCGAGGGCATGCCGTTCAGTGCTGCGATTCAAGCACCGCCCGATAATGGTGCTTCAATGGAAAAGCCGACGCAACATGCACATACCAATACCTAGCGTGGTAGACGATCCGAGCGCGCGCCTTAACCAATCTCACGATGATCCATTCAACGGACCACCGCGTGATCACCGCCCCGGCATGCATAACGGTGTGGCGCCGGCGGTCAGGGCCAGCTCTTCCGGAAAATAGCCTACAGGCAGATACCCCAAGACAGATCATTCTCACGACTGGGAAAAAAGTAATCCATGCTATGAGGAACAAAATTGCAGATGTATCTTTGCTCATTGAGCAAAATTGTAGACCGCTATAATCTCATCCGCCCCCCTGCCGTTTTCCAGGGAAAGCGATCTTCCATCATTGAAGGTAAATTGACCTGAAAAGGTCAATCCCATATCCGATGCCGGAAGGGTTATCGCACGTCT
>JAQYVK010000520.1 GCA_030145585.1 Desulfatiglandales bacterium
AGATTTACCGGCGCAGTCATAAAATCCACGGCCATCGAGGTCACAGTCATCATTCTGTTTTTGTTAATTGGGATTCATTATTTCGATATGATCGGTATTATGGCAGCGGTATTCGCCATGATTTTTGGAAGATTTTTCAGTGGTGCCTATCTGACGATGCCGTTTTATAGGGTATTTAGACTGAAGGCGGAAGCTGGAATGCGGAAGGCGGAATAGAGTAAGGGGTTTAGACTGAAGGGGTGACTGTAGATGCTCAATTTCTTACAGTCACCAGAAGACTTTTAGGAACAAATTATTTATATTTTTAGTCGGAAGGCTGCCCTTGGACGCCTTGGATATGGGGTAAAGAGGTTTTGTTTTTCTCTCGCCCGCTCCCGTTGGTCGCTTGAGCACACAGAGATCACTGAGAAAACATTTAATTTTGGTCTGATTCGTTGATCCCGCTTAAAAGCAGTCATACATAAATCGGCGCGATAATACTCAAACAGTAACTGTCAGAAGAATGTTCCGATTGGCCTTTTTATTAAATCCCCCTGTCCCCCTTCACGCGTCGCAAGCGCCTGCGCTGCGCGTGTCAAAGGGGGAACTCATGAAGGCCTGAAGTATGATGAGTACACCTATGGTCGCAACGGGCAATGCCGGAGTGTAAGTGTTCCCCCCCTTTTCAAAAAGGGGGGCTAGGGGGGATTTAAAACTGCCGCACACTCTCCTGCCAATCGGAACATATTTATGACATCAGCTATAAAATGAATAAGAGACTTCAAGGAAGATTTGACAAGGTGTCGGGTTAAAACGGGCGGGGTGATTATCGGTTCGATATGTATGTGGTTAACTTTTGAGTCCCGGAATATCCTGCAAGGTCAAGGCCCCCTGAATGGTTATCGCCTTGGTCGGGCAAACCTCCTCGCACTGGAGGCAAAAAATACACTGAACCTCATTAACGATTTCCATTTTATCAGGACCCTCTAAATAATCTAAAACCCCCTGTCCACAAGCCTCTGTACAAAGGGCGAGGCCGCACGTACACTTCTCTTCATCATACTCATAGGTAATGTGATTGGCGGTCCATTTCATCTTCCGGCCCTCTCCATGCTTTCCGGTTTTAAAAAGAGTAGATCAACCGGTTCGGCATCAATGTTCATTTGATCATTCCTCTGGGTAATGATCGTATTCTTGAGCCAGTTTTTGTCATCCCGTTTCGGATGATCCGTGCGCTGGTTATACCCCCGGCTCTCTGTACGATAAAGGGAGGCAGGCAGGATCATCTGTCCTACCTGGACCATATTGCGGCATTCAACGGCCTCCCTTAATTTCCGAAAGCTGCAGGAGGCGGAAACCATAGGCATGAATTCCTTTTCTACCTCTTCAAGGGCCCCGATCCCCTCCTTTAAACCATCTTCATCCCGCAGGGGTCCTCCACTCCGCCATAAAATCGATTTGACACGGCTTTTGATCTTCTTAGGATCCCCACTTTCATGAGGCTTTCGGTTCAGAATAGTCTCGAGGACACCGATTCGATCTTCGACCCAATCCCGGGTCTCCCCATCAAATTCCGGCATCGAGATGTCGAGGGCCCGAGTGACGGCGCTCCTTCCTGAAAGGACCCCGGTTACGAGGGCGTAGAGCATCGAAGAACCGGGAGACACGTCACCGGCCGCCGATAACCCTTCAAGACCCGTTCTCCCTTTTTCATCTATCTTCACACCGCCCCCCTTGAAATCCCCGATACAGATCGGGGCAACACGGAGAAGATTATTTTTTAAGTCAAAACCCCTTAAAAGATTAAGCGCAAAAATACCCTTCGAGTCGACTTTCCACTTTTCCTCCGGCACCTGAGTGAGATCTAAAAAGACGGCGTCATCCGTTCCCCTTCCCTCCTTTATCTCCTTCATGGAAGCCCGAATCAGATAGGGCACCAACTCGATGAAAGGTCGCCCGTATCGTTTGGACATGTTATCATCAAAGGAGAGGGTTGCACCTTCACCCAGAACACCATGTTCCTGGGCATATCGGTGAAAAAAGGCCTCTCCTTTGGCATTTCTGAGGACCCCGCTTGTTCTCGCTATGGAACCGGGTATCCAGTACTGAGGGAGGTCCGGTTCGGCAATCCCCCAATTATCAAACCCCATCATCTCCATGTCTGAAAGGGCCGCTCCCGCCCGGTAGGCCATCGCATAACCGTCCCCTGTCATTCGAATGGGGGCATAGACTCGCTCATAAATCTGTGCATAGGATCCGGTCGCCAAAACGACCGCTTTTGTTTCAAAACTTACGAATTGGCTTTTTCGAATGTCGAACCCGATGGCGCCGATGATGCTCTCCCCCTGGCGGACGAGGTCGGTAATCATCGTCATTTCCCGGGTCTTTACGCCAATCTTTTTGATATATTTTACCAAGGGCAGCATGATGTTCCGACCCCACAGACCGGGGGGGCCAACCCACCTCTGACTATTGATATCCTCTACACCGAAATCTTTGAGCTCCTCTGCCCGGATGCCCATTTCGCAAGCAACCGTCATGGCGAGCTTCTGATTTGCCGTAAATTCACTGCCGCCTGTCCGTGCCCCTTCCCTAACGAAATATTGAAAAGAGGCGTCAAAGGGCTCCTCAAAATCCATGCCTGGTTCCATCAGCCCCATCTTTACGAGATATTCAGGGGGTTTTCTCACAACAATACTGCCGGCATAGATGGAAGCACTCGCTCTCGCCAAGATACTCTTATCCACGAGCAACGTCTTCAGGCCTGCTCTCTTGGCCTCAATCGCCGCCCTGACCCCTCCGAGTCCGCTACCGATGACCAAGACATCACATTTTTCATTTGCTATCTTCATGACGCTGACCTCAGACAGTGTCTGTCTCTTAAAGAGGCGCAGGGCACAAGGCGGGCCGGTTGTGAAAATTGTTCTATACAACCGGCAGGCTCAAGGATTTACTAAATAGAACCGCAGAATATCCAACAAGGAATGTCGAATTATGAAGTTTTTTTCCTTCGATATTCATTATTCCTTGTTCGATATTCGATATTCGTTTTTACATTCCCTTGACCCCTTTCTCCCAACTAATTGGGAGAAGAACCGTTAATAAAAACCTTCCTCATGCATGAGCTTTCTAATCCTGGTAATATACTGCATAAATTCTATTCTCTCGGTCGTTTCTAGTTTTCTTGGTCTGGGCAGATCCACCTTTATAATCTCTTTCACCGTCCCCGGCCTGGCGCTCAAGACCATAACCCTATCAGAGAGAAAGACAGCTTCAGATATGTCATGGGTTACGAAGAGTACCGTCTTCGTTTTTTCCATCCAGATCCTTTGTAGCCAAACATTCATTTCATCCCGCGTCATGGCATCGAGGGCTCCAAAAGGTTCATCCATAAGGAGCAAAGGGGGATCATGGATGAGGGCACGGCAGAAGGAAACCCTTTGTTGCATCCCTCCCGACAGTTCCCACGGGAACCGGTTTTGGAAACCATCCAGCCCTGCAAGCTTGATCAACTCCATCGCCTTTCCAAGATATGTCTGTTTGTCAAACCCTTTCCTCACCTCTACCTGAAGCATGATATTTCTGAGGACGGTCCTCCAGGCCAAGAGAACGGCGTTTTGAAACACGATCCCAACGTTTTTGTGAGGGCCTCTCACCAATTCACCCTCAACTCTGGCTTCTCCCTTGGTCGTGGGCAAAAGACCTGCAAGCAACTTGATAAGGGTGGACTTCCCACAACCACTGGGACCGACAATAGAAAGAAACTCCCCTTCTGTTGCGGAGAAGGTGACGTCTTCCAATGCATGAATGGTCCCATCCTTCATAGGGTATATCAACTGACACCCTTTGACCTGAATCGCATCTGTCATCTTAATATCTCACACTAGTCCTAAAAAATAGGTTATTGTTGAACAGCTTGCATTGAAAGGCTGTAGGATGGGTTGAGCTATTGTCTTCGGTGGGTGTCGCTTTTACTGAATCCGATATAGAATTTCAGACATAGAGAAGCGTCTACTAGAGCGAAACCCATCTTTTTTTAGACGCTCCACCCACCCTACAACTGCCGACCGGCTGAAAGTGTCTTTCAGCTAGGACGGCGGCTGTTCGGCTGAAAAAGATTTTCAGCAGAAGAAGCCCTGACCCGTGGTCGGGACTTCTTCACTTCTAATCAAAAGAGTTTTTGTTCAAAGGTTTGCCGGTTCTTAAACAACGTTAAAAAATGGACAGAGAGGGAAAAAATAACGCTGTTATCCCTCTCTGTCCTTTTTGGTTAGTTTTTAGGTAAAAATTCATTGGTGTAGAACTTACTCAATGGCATATCTTTCGCCCCAGGTATACCGCCATATTTGGCCGTCATATCCCTTACGGCTTCAATGACATCTGGTTCCTGATATCCCAACGGAGGAGGAAATAACCATTTAAGGTTAGTTAGCTGGACAACAAGATGTTCCTTTTTTGCCATGGGGAAGTGTTTCTTTGTAATGTCCGCTGCCCTCTCAAAATCCATAAAGGTGTAATTAACACCCCTAATGTAGGCTCGGATAAATCTCCGGATGAGATCGGGGTTATTCTTCACTGTGTCCAGATTGGTGATGATTCCGTCTCCGTGGTCCGGGACCCCCCATTTACCGAACTCCAGGAGCTGAGGTGATGCTATCCCCATCCCCTTAAGCCTCACAATGTCGTCCAAGCCCAATCCCAGCGAACCGTCCGCCCTTCCTGCAGCAACTGCTTCGAGCCGTGCTCTTCCCGCAGCCAAATATGTCACTTTGTCCACCGGAATGTTGTTCGCACTAAGGAAGGCATTGAAGATATCACTCGTTCCCGACCCCGATCCGGCGATGGTCTTGCCGATGAGGTCCTTCGGTGATTGAATACCGGCCTCCGGTTTCGATAAAACGCCCTGTCGTTTTGATGCCTCTACAACGGCGACCTGAATAATGGGCATACCTCTGGCGACCCCTTTCACGATGACATTGGTTCCTGCCATGCCGAAAGTGTCTTTATTGGCGCCCATGAGCTTTACGGTAGCCGTTGAACCGGCACCTTCCTTGACGGTTATGTCAATGTTCTCGGCCTTAAAGTATCCTTGATCCATGGCCACAATAAACGGCACGTGCATCCCAGATGCCTTCCAGTGTAGGCGCATCGAGGCCTTGTCCGCCGCCTGGGCGTTGGACACAAAAACTTGTTGCGAAAAAAATGTTAGCCCCAATATGATCAAAAGACTTCCCACAAATCCAATTTTTCTAAAATTGACTCTCATTTTTAACCCTCCTTTTAGGTAAATGGTTAGGTTGGGCGCTTTCTATAGAATTCATATCTCCCCGATCAATGTGTTTTCTCTCACCTCCTCCCTTATAAAAACTAGGCCGTAAAAAATTTTTCTTCCTCTGCCCTCAAAACCACATGCCAAGAAATCGCCCGTCTTTCTGTCAACACTGTGGCGCCGTAGATAAGCCTCCCCAATAAGACCAGAACGATCAATACGGAAAACAGTAATTTGACATCATTATTGTGGTTTGCCATGGTGATCAAGTACCCAAGCCCTGCATCCGACCCGACAAACTCGCCCGTTATGGAACCCAGCATTGCAACCAGTCCTCCCAATTTCAGGCCGCTGAAGAAATGGGGCAGAGAGTTGGGAATCCGAACCTTGATGAACGTCTGCCATGTTGTTGCAGACATGGATTTTGTAAGATCGATCATCTCCGGCTGGATATCCCTCAATCCTGTAGTCATGGCAAGGACAATGGGGAAATAGGCGAGCCAAAAACTGATGATGATCTTTGGCGTGTACCCAAAACCAAACCACACGATAAAGAGAGGCGCAATGGCAATCTTGGGGGTGGTTTGAAGGAACACCATCAAAGGCACGAGTGTCTTTTCAACGCCTCTGGACCAAACGATGACAATAGAGACAAAGATGGAAAAAACGACAGCCAACATGAGCCCGGCCAACGTTTCGTAGACGGTAACCAGAGTATGCTGATAAAGAAGACCAAGATGGCCGAAAAAGGCTTTTATAATGACCAGGGGTCCCGGTAAGATGAAGTCCGGCACCGAAAAAAGGACTATCGCCAATTGCCAAAAGACGAGGATCGCGAATGTTGTTGCAATCGGATATATAGAGTCCTTGATTCTTGCATTCCATCTGATTGCTCGGTTTTCTGCCATGGCCTCATTCCTATCAGGTGGAGAACATTATTTTTTCTTTCTCCCGCATAACGACGTGCCAGGATATCGCATAACGTTCAACCCATTCAACAACCGAAAATGTCAACTTCCCAAGAAGCAAGAGCACAACAAGGTCGGCAAACAGAAGCGTGGTGTCCAATCGGTCGTTGGCATATATGACCAGGAATCCCAGGCCTTTCGAGGAGCCTAAAAATTCCCCTATAACCGCGCCGACCAGGGCAAGGAGGGCACCAAGCTTCAGCCCGTTGAACATATAGGGAAGTGAATTGGGAATGCGAATCTTGATAAAGGTCTGTAAGGGTTTGGCGGACATGGATTTCGATAAGTCCAAGACCTCGGGCTCAATATCTCGCAATCCGGTGATCAACTCTATGACGATCGGAAAGTAGGCGAGTAAAAAACTGGTCAACATTTTAGGGAAATAGCCGAAACCAAACCATATAATGAAAAGCGGTGCGACGGCTATCTTGGGTATGGTTTGTAAAAATACCATAAAAGGCATCACCGTCTTTTCGACCGGCTTCCACCATACGACGGCGACTGAGATGGGTATGGCGAAAAGGATTGCCGCACCGAAACCGACGCCGGTCTCATACAGGGTGACCAAAGCGTGGTCGAGCAGGAAAGACCACCTTGAAAAAATTTCCCCTATGACAAGAATGGGCCCCGGGAGTAAGTAGTCGGGGATGGAAAAGACATAAACGCTCCCCTGCCATATCACCAGCAATCCTAAAGCGGCACCTAAGGGGTAGAGGGCATCCTTGAACTTCGACATCTGTTCCTCAAACTTTCGTTATGGCCTTTAAATGCTTCTTTGATGACAGATTCATGGCACACATCAGGACACAACTTCTTTTGGGTATCCGATGATGACCATCGCAAGTCTCCGGTTCGTTTTCCAGATGTTCATTCCACCGAAAAACAGGTGATTAAAACCCCAGCTTCTCGGTGCGTGTAACAGATTTCCCGGCGGGAAGCCCCTCCATGGGCGGCTTTACCGTACCGGTACCGGCCCACATATCCTGAATTGGTGAAGGCTCGAACTCCTTGCGAATGCAACCCTCCATCTTAAAGCAGTTGTTTCCGTCCTCTATGCATGCCTCCTCACAGGCCAAGCACACGATACATTCCTGGAAGTTATTCGCTACCACCTTCTTCTGCTCTTTATCCCAATCTATTGCCTCTACAGGGCAACTGTCCACGCAATTTAGGCAGGTCGCTCCAAGACATTTTTTATGATCAATAACGATTTCGATTTTTTGTTCTATCATGATGTCATCCCCCTTTATAAAAGGCAATTCTTATTATTTCACACATTTTGGTCGAAACCTTTTATCGGAATCCTGCCCCCAGGAACTTTCACTGATCCGAGCCGGGTGGGCACAGCGTATAATGTCATATCCCCGTTTTCCTTTTTTATTCTGATATCCTGGATCCAGAGGTCATTATCCATGTACGGGTAGTCTAATCGGTTATGCACCCCGCGGCTCTCCGTCCTGAGCAACGAGGCCTTGGCATGCATCTCCTGACAGTCAAACATAAAATCCGCCTCAACTGCCAATCTTAGCTCCCTTGGATCCGTGGCATATAGCTTCTCATCGGCTATTTTACGTAGGTTACTCAGTTCATCCAGGCCTTCCAAGAGCCCCTGTTCGGTTTTCAGGACGCCGAATTTTTCCATACTCAGGTTCTGTATGGCTTCTCGAATCCTCCTCGGATTACCATCAGCACTTTCGGACCTTGACATCATTCTGTCCAGAAAGTCCTTTTTTTCTTTGATTTGAATGGGATCCGGCTTAATGAGGCGTCTGTTCATGGCATATTCGGATGCCGCTCTTCCGGCTCTTACTCCGAAGACCAGTGTATATTTGAGGTCTTCCCCATAAGATACTTCTCCACCGGCAAAAAGTCCGGGAAGGTTGGTCTCACATTCTTCGGTGATTTTGATTCCACCCCAGGAACCCAATGCCCCAGGGTACATGCGGATGAGTTTCTTTTTCCAATCAAAGGTTCTCATGGCGTGAAGGCCTGCGATTCCTTTCGGTTCTGACATCCATACCTCTTCAGGCACATGTCTAAAGTCGCATAAGACACCCCCATCATCCCCTCGTCCTTCAAGAACTTCGTTCGCCATGGCTCGGGCGATGGTTGCCACATTGTCGATGACCGGAGTGCCATATTTGATGTGAAAGGGGTCATTCGGTTTCAACGTGGCATCAGGGCCGAGCGTGAGATAATTTTGAAGGAAATCTTCTCCGTTCCCGTTCGTTAAATTGACCATGGTTCGTGCATAGGAGGGGGGAATCCAGTATTGTGGCTGTCCTTTTTCGGAGATGATCCAGGCGTCAAAACTCTCATATTCCATCATATTCATCTCAACCCCGTGGCGATAGGCAATGGCGTGGCCGTCACCTGTTGACCGAACCGGAGTATTGTTTCTTGCCCAACACTCTCCCGCACCGCCTGTGGCCATCACTACTGCCTTGGCATTCACCGTGATAAAGCCCCCTTTGACCACATCGAAGCCGACGGCGCCGGTCACAGTCCCGTCCACCGTCAGCAGGTCTGTTATGTTGAAAAACTTAACGAGTTTGCACCCTATCTCCTGCACATATTTGTACATGGGCCCGGTCGTGGCCCAGCTCATCCTCCCCGGCGGACCGTAACTTTTTTGATCTCTTGGATTGAGAACTCCGAATTCAGCGAGTTCGTCTTGGTAGGGAATCTGTTCAACGGCATTGATCTCTTCCATCCTCTGATCTTTGCCATACATGATCTCCCACGCCCCACCTTTGACGCCCCGTTCAAACAGGGAGTTGAGGGTCGTTGGCATAGAAAGGGACCAGTAATTCATGACAATCCCCTGGGTGCCGCCTGCTACCGTCGAAAGGTTGGTTCTCCCGGTGCTTTTCTCAGCGATAATCACATCCAGGTCGTATCGCCTGGCCTGGATAGCCGCTCTGAGCCCTGCAAGCCCTGCCCCAATAACCAACACATCGGTTGTCAGAGTTTTGATAGCCATATTTATTCCTCCTTTAATGATCTAAGTTAAAAGCGCCCTAAAAACTATGTTCGTTTTTCTCACAGATGATTCTCTTTCTCCAAAATATCGACGATGTATTTTTTCTGCTTTGCCACATGACTTTGAAATAAAAGATCCACCTTCATGGCATCACGCTGAACGACCGCCTCAAATATCTTTCTGTGGTCTCCGGCAAGATCTTTGAATCTTTCCGGGTAGCGCCGTGTTATTGATCGAAATTTTTGTAGCTGCTCATGAATGTTGTTAATCAGTTCGGTGAGTTTTGAATTATGACAAGCCTTCCAAAAAATACCGTGGAATTTGATATTCGCTTTTTCGTACTCGGAAGGGTTCTTTTCACGGGAATGCTTTTCCAGGAGATCTAAACAGGTCTTCATTTTTTCATGGTCGCCTTCGTTGAGATGCTTTAGGGCTTCACGGCCGGCCAGTCCTTCCAAAACACCCTGAATCATGTAGAGATCTTCGACCTCCTTTTGATTCATCTTTTTCACGCGGGCCATGGTGTGGGGGACGATTTCAACAAATCCGATACGTTCCAGATACCTTAGGGCCTCTCTCACCGGCGTTTTGCTCACGGAATATTTTTCCGCCAACTCAGCTTCTTTTAATCGCTCATCAGGCTCATAACGACCGCTGATGACGCCTTCTTTTATTTCTTCTGCGATCGCTTCCCAAATTTGTTTGTGTGTCTTCAAGCTTCATCTCCTTAAAGGAAGCTTTTTATGAGAATACGCATCGAGGTAACGGTTGAGGAGCTTTTATTGCACTAGAAATGATGAATCGAATATTTATGTTATCCATAATGATATCAATTGATTGAAAGGATTGTGTTAGGGTTGAGCCCACGGGAGAAAACAACTTAATATATGATATATGATGTCTTTATATGGGTGTCAACTAAAAAATTCAATCCTTAAGTCTCCCGGTGCGTCCATCCCTATCATGATGTTATTAAAAATCGACTTCCGTCCACTTTCCGACCAAAATGGATTCACCTCTCGATTTTAAAGGGTTCGTAATTGACACCTGAGGGGATTTTCTTTATATATTTCTTCCAGGGAAAGAGAATGACTTCCAAATCAAGCCTAAGTTTCGGGGTTATGGTCTGGTTGCATTCTAAGAGATTCCTTCAAGGGGGGTGAGACCATGAAGTGGAGACAGTTCCTCACACCGGTTCAGTCGATTGAGACCGAAAAGGCGAAAGCCTATATGGCAGAGCACAGGGAGGGGACATTTACCCTTTTGGATGTGAGGCAGCCGGGAGAATATGAACAAGACCGCATCCCGGGCGCGAAGCTTATACCCCTTCCGGAATTGACAAACAGGCTCGGGGAGTTGGATCAAGCGAAACCTGTCATCGTCTATTGAGCCATCGGAGGGCGCAGCCGTGCTGCTGCGCAACTTTTAGCAGGCAATGGGTTTAAAGATGTCTATAATCTCAAGGGAGGAATTAAGGCCTGGCAGGGATTGACCACAGCCGGTCCGGCAGATATGGGGATGGCGTTCTTAAAGGGTGATGAAGCTCCCGAGGAGATCATCGTTCTTGCATACGCCATGGAAAAGGGTTTGGGCCGTTTCTATGCCATTGTGTCCCAACAAACGGATGACAAGGAAGTCACCGACCTTTTGACCATCCTGTCAAATGTAGAGGAATTACATAAAAAGATGCTCTTCAATCTTTACCTCAGCATCGATCCTTCCATATCCGACAATAAGACGTTCGAATCGAAAATAGTTTTTGATGTGATGGAAGGTGGTTTTACGACCGAAGAATTTTTAGAGAAAAACAAACCAACCATGCAGACCATACCAGGTGTGCTTGACATTGCGATGATGCTCGAAACCCAGGCCATGGATCTCTATCTGAGATACTCACAGAAGATCGAAGAGGATAGGAGCAAAAAGATCCTTTATGATATTGCGGAGGAGGAGAAGGCCCATCTGGGATCTTTGGGTCGACTCTTGGAAATAAAAGGATGAAGATCGAACAGGTCAACTAAGATTTAAAGAGGGAAGTGGTTTCAAGGGATATGTTCAATATAACTGAATCAAATATAAGGCTTTTAATTTTTTTAGGCGCCCTTCTTTTTTTCCTGATTTTGGAGCTTCTGGTTCCCTACAGATCCAACTCCGTGTCCAAGTTCAAACGTTGGATAAACAACCTTTCGATGACACTATTCAACAGTATTATTATTACCCTGATATTCTCCGCTGCCATCGTCAACACGGCGCTGTATGCACAATCTCAGCAACTGGGACTACTGAACATCCTTGAAATACCCACCTGGCTCAAGGTTCTCGTTACCGTTGCCTTTATGGATTTAATCATCTATATCTGGCACCTTTTGAATCACGAAATGCCCTTCCTATGGCGGTTTCACAGGGTCCACCACAGCGATCTCAATATGGATGTCTCAACGGCCACAAGATTCCATGTCGTAGAGCTGGTTATCTCAGCCGTTATAAAGATATCCATCATCTTTTTCTTAGGCGCCGGTCCGCTGGGGGTCATGATATTTGAAGGCACCCTGGTACTTTGTGCCCAGTTTTCTCACAGCAGCCTGAAGGTTCCCAGGTGGTTTGAAACCCTCTATTGGATTTTGTTCGTCCCACCTTCTATGCACAGGATACACCATTCCGTGGTCATTAAAGAAAGAGATACCAATTATGGGACCATCTTTTCATTCTGGGATCGAATCTTGGGCACCCTTCTTACCCGTGTAAGCCAGGACAAGATCCGCATAGGAATCGGTGCCTATGCCAAACCGGAAAAACTCAACGTCCATCAATTGCTGGTTATGCCGTTTACCAGACAAGTCAAGTAATTCATTTTAATTATTTCCATAAACCTTCAGCTATGCTGATGGTCCAAGCTTTGCTATGCGGGAAAGAAGGTTTGTTTTTTCTCTCGCCCGCTCCCGTTGGTCGCTTGAGTACACAGGGACCTCAGAGAGAATTATTTTTTTTGGTCTGATTCGTTGAGAGGACGAATCAGACCAACCATCACCCTGCACCAAACTGAAAGCAGCAGTTTGGTGCAGGGCTAATCCGGATTCAATTGAGTGGCTAAAATGATATTGAGTCCCGCGCAAGCGGGATGGCAAATTGATCTGAATTCCCGTCTCAGGAATTCAGATCAAATAGACTCTGTGACCTTTGTGGGCTCTGCGAGAGTTAAAAAGACCCTTTTTGGGGTGGTTGTTAACTTTCTTCCAGCTGTTGTGGGGTAACAACAGAACCATACTTTTCTTTCAGGTCCATCAGACCTTGACGTTGATTTTGGAGAACCTCAAACAGCGTTTGTGGGATATTTTTTTCCTTCCCATAGGCTTCCACCTGCAAATCAATTCTGGCCACGATATTATCAATATAGAGTGAGAATTGTTTTACGTATAAGTCTTCCGGGTACGCCTTATTGATTTTGGTTTGGAACAAATCCTTTAGGTCCGCATACTTGGGAAGATAACCGATCGGAGTGTCGATTGCCTCCACATCGCTGTGGGCCCTTCTTTCGAGCCAGGCCATCCAGGCCTTCACATCTTTTTTCTCACCAAGCAATTTCTTGGAAGTGCCCCCTCGGGCTTCTTGGGTTAGGAAGTAATTCAGTCCGGACAGGATAGGCTCTTTGCCCGGTGCGATCTTATCGCTACCGAAAAATTGAAACTGGGACTCCATGTAGTCCCCCAGACTGCCGGGGATAAAGGGGGCGTTTGCCCAGGGTTGCCGGCGCACGCCGGTGGCACCCACTTCCGTGGCGGTGGCGGCCGAAACGATACAGGCGCCGATGACAACGCCCTGACCGGGTTCTTTTGCCACCCACACGGGGGGCATCGTATCGGCATCACGCCCACTATAGGTGAAAATACGTGTTTCAACGCCTGCAGGGTCTTCGTTTTTGTCGGAATAATTACCTAGGGCACTGTTGGATAGGGTGCACCGTGAGTTGGGATGAGACATGGGAATCTCTTTACCGTTTTCATCTTTCATGCCCGCTTCCCAAGGTCCCTGAAAATTTACCCCACTGCTAGCGGAAGGGTTTTCACCGTTGCCGACCCATTGAGGTGCGCCGTTTTCATCGATGAGCACATTGGACCATATGACCTCGGTACCGAGATTGCGCAGACATTCCATTAACATCGGATCACCTTCCCAATTGACGTCCTCAACAATGCCGAAAATACCGACTTCCGGATTGATGGATCGAATGGAACCATCATCGGCAATCCACATTTGAGCAAGGTCATCGCCAATAAAATGATCCCCGGCCATGGCTGTGGTTGTTTTTCCGCATCCGCTCGGTGCCGCTCCGGCCATAAAGGTTATGCGTCCACCAGGTCCTTCTATGCCGGTGATAAACATGTGTTCGGCCAATTGTTCCCCCATGTTTTTGTAGACCGACCGATCGACCGAAAACCGATGATTGCCTTTTTTCATCAACAGGGTATTCCCGGCATAAGTACAATTGAAGCTATAAGTGGTGAGATGTTTTCGGTCCATGAAAACCCTGGCATTGGGTAAATCCTCCGGCCGATTCAATCCTTCGCTGTGGATGTTGGTATAAAAATGTCCTAATTTTTCAACCTCCTGGTCGATAGCCGCATAGACATTGCGGTAAAGGATATCAGCGCTATGCAGAACATATGTGGAACTGCTTATTTCGACGGCGGGATTCGCGGCTGGTGCACCGACAGGACCTCGCATGTAAAAACCAACCATCATAACTTTACCCCGCATGATGCCCGTCATTTTATCCCGGACATCCTCGATGACTTCAGCCCGGTCCTTTTTGAGTGCCAACGAACTGACTTCCTCACCTTCATCATAGATGTAGAACGTGCGATCAATGATGCGACCCTGCTCTTCTTTCAGATCGTAATGGATGGTATGCTCATCCATGGGAAGCACAGACTCTTCCCCTTTTTGTAGAGACAAGTCTCTCACGAATTGTCGGTCCTCCTCTGATCCGGTGGCAATAAAAACCGAATCCGGTTCACAAAAAGAAATGGCATTAGCAATTTTCATCCGAATATTAGGGTTTTGTATCTTATTGATTTTGGATAGGTTTGCCGCATCCATTTTATTTTCAATCATTTTGTTGGCATCATCTAAATTCTTGATTCCGCCCAGTTCAACAGTGATGTCGATAATGTCCTTTTTAGCTCCCATTAACAATTCCCCCTTTCAGCTTCTATGTCACGGGTTTCAAAATTCTTCTTGGCTAAGATGCGCCTTGAACCTCGAACACCTTTGTAAGAAGCCATGATTTGCCAGACAGAAAACGAAGTTGTCTTTTAGGTTATCGATTTATTGACCCACAGAGATTCCGGTCGAGACTAAAGCCACTCTCATAAAACAGCTCGGTTGAACATTCGCACTTAAAACGAATGAGCCAAAGAAAATGAGTTATCTCCCAAATGCAGGTATGTGATGGCAACTGGTTGAAATAACTCGAAAGAATTAGGTGTAATGTTCGCTAGAATTGCCGAGAAAATCATCCTATCATCATCGAGGGTCCCGGTCAAAAAGTAATTTTTAGATGCGTTTAGTTTGAGGAGGACGAAATAGAATAGAAAGTCTAATTACCAATAAGTAGGTAAGAGTGGTTAAAACCTGCCGGCCTTTGAATCTTTTTTCCACCTATTTTGAAGATGAATAAAAAAGGAGGAGGGCGGCCACAAACGTAGCGGCCATGATAAGGATCCGGTAGCCCTTCTCGGGAATGAACTTAACGATACGAATACCTAGGAGGGCCCCTATTATTATGGGGGGAATCATGAGCAGGTTAAATGACAGACTCTGTAAGTGAATGGTTTTCCAGAGAACGATATGAAAGGGCACTTTAATCAGGTTCATAAGAAAAAAGAACCAGGCCCATGTCCCGATATAATTATTTTTAGGCAATCGCATGGAAAGAAAGTACATTGACATGACGGGTCCTGCTGCATTGCCCACCATCGAAGAAAAGCCGCCCGCCGAGCCCATTAAGGCCGAAAACCACCAGTAATCGGGAACGCCAACGTCCTTTTTTCTGATATCCTGCCAAATCATCATGGAAATGAAAATAATCACCATCAGCCCGATCGTCCTTTGAAACTGGACATCACTTATAGCGTTTCCAAACAAAGCACCCACAAGAACTCCAACAAAGGTCCAGGGCAGTAATTTTAAAATGTATTTCCACTGAGCGTACCGCTTGTAATAAGTGACGGCAAAGATATCCGCCGTTATGAGCATGGGCAAGACCAGACCGGCAGAAGGTTTCCCACCAAAAATCCCCGCCATAATGGGTACAATCAAAAGTTGGGTTCCAAAAACCCCAGTTTTTGCAAGGCCGATCATCATGCCGCAGAGACCGGCAAGCGACCACTGAATCGTACTGAGATCAAATTGCAGAATATATTCAAGCATGGAAAGCCAACTTTCAAATGAAATTGAAAAGGTAAACGAAAAGGTTTATTCGGGCTGAGTCAAAATAGAGAAACCATCCCGGTATTCTGTCATAAATAGATCTCAATATCAGTATTGAAAACAGACACTTCGGAGACGGTTAACGGGCGACGCCATGGTAACACCAAAGAAAGTCCCCGTAAAGGTTCTTTAAAGGGTGAAGTCGAACCGGATCATCCTCTACAATGAGGAAACTTAATAAATAGGGGACGTACATAAAAATATAAATTGATTTATTGAAACTCTTGTGTTAGTTGGGAATCATGCCGAGAAAATCACGCATAGATGCACCGGGTGCCCTCCATCATGTCATTGGACGCGGAATCAACCGGCAAAAGATTTTTTCTGATAAGAACGATTATAGGAACTTTTTAGAGCGAGTTGGTGATTTATTATCCGAATCAAAAACATCATGCTATGCTTGGGCCTTGATACCCAATCATTTTCACTTGTTATTAAGAACGGGTAACGCTCCATTGCCAACCGTAATGCAGCGGTTATTAACTGGTTATGCTGTTACCTATAATGGCAGGCATCGACGCACCGGACATTTATTTCAAAATCGGTATAAATCTATCTTATGTCAGGAAGACGCGTATCTACTAGAACTGGTGCGTTATATTCATTTGAATCCTTTGCGGGCCAAAAAGGTTCCTGACTACAAGGCGTTGGGTAGGTTTCCATATTGCGGTCACAGTGCAATCCTTGGACGACGGAAGCATGATTGGCAAGATACTGAATATATACTGCGCTTGTTTGGGGGCAAAGAAGGCACCGCCAGACGAAGGTATAGCGAATTCGTGGGGAAGGGTGTTCAGCTGGGCAGGAGGCCGGAATTAACGGGTGGTGGCCTCTTGCGAAGTCATGGCGGATGGGAGGGGGTCAAGGCGTTAAGAATATCTGGTGAATATCAAAAAGGTGACGAACGAATATTGGGAGATGGTGATTTCGTCAATGAAGTTTTGGCGCAGGCTGGGGAGAAATATGAACAAAAATACCGAATGCAGGCAGAAGGCTATGATTTGAAGAAGCTTACGGATCGTGTGGCTGAACTAATGGAAATGGATTCAGAAGAGATTATGGACTCAGTAAGGGACAGAAAAAGGATTCGGGCCCGTAGCATTTTGTGTTATTGGGCAACTGAAATGTTGGGAATACGCCAAATTAAGCTATCGAAAATACTCAACCAAACTCAGCCAGCCATTAGCTATGCAGTTCGGAGGGGGAGATCTATAGTTAAAGCACAATCTTTAACTATTGAATGAAAGATTTTATATTTTTATGTACGTCCCCTATTTTCTG
>JAQYVK010000521.1 GCA_030145585.1 Desulfatiglandales bacterium
TTTGCTTTTAAAATAATAATAGAGGACCGGTTTGGTTACGCCTGCTCCCTCCACAATTTCACGGACCGAGGTGCTGGCGTAACCTTTTTCAGCGAAAAGGGCAATACCTGATTCCAGCAGCAACCTTTTGACAGCCCTTCCTTCTCTTTTTTTATGGTTTCTATTTTTCATGGATCCTTATCACTGGTTCTTCGCAGTTCAAATAACTTAACATAGGATCCTTGGGTAATCAAGAAAAATTTACCTACCGGTAGGTAGCCTATAGGTTCTTTTATATGTCAGGTTCTTCTCCAATTTAGTTGGAGAAGGGGGTCGGCCCGCCCCAAAAAAAAACGGGCTGGATTCCAGGGGTCGCGCCCGCTACAAAAATGGCGGGCGGGGATTCAAGGGTTTGTTTTCTAAAGACTTTATCAGCGCTTTTAACATTCTTTCGATTTCTTCGATGTCTTCTATTAGTGAATCCAATTCACCTTTTTCAATTAAATCAAAATCCCCTGCTAATAATATCTGCGTCTCCAATTCGCAAACCGAACCATAAGATATGTAAAGCATCCTAATGTAATCGGTAGTTGTCTTTCTTCCATATCCTTCTGCTATATTAGAAGGAATAGACACAACAGATCTTCTTAACTGTGAAGTTAGACCGTATATTTCTTCCTTTGGGGATTTTGCTATTATTCTATATATTTCTAAAGAGAGTTTGTATAACGTTTGCCAGATTTTTAAATCTTTGTAATTTTTTAGCATTTCACTTGAATCCTTGAATCCCCGCCCGCCGTTTTTGTAGCGGGCGCGACCCCTTGGACCCTATAGAATCACACATACTCAATTGGATATAATCGACTTATTGGGCCTTAATTAACTACAATTAATCGGGAGATGATCCATATTTTATTACTATCACGTCTAAAAATAGCCGGTCAATCATGAAGCTTCCTCAAGGTCCAGCGCAGGAAAGCATCACTTGTAAGGGGCAGGATCGCCCGCTTTAGAGGGGGATTCGTAAGGATCTCGAGCGAAAAGGGCTAAAGAGGGATGAAACGAAATGCCGTCAAAAGCTTGACACGGTAAGGTCGTTCCCCCTTTCCCGGCACATCTTAAAGGTGACATTGAAGATTGCCCTCGATGCCATTGTCAATAGGACGCTGCTGACAGAGAAAAACGGCCGAATCCCTCAGGTCTCACTTCGCAGCTCTCTCGGGCATAATTTTTGCAAATTCACCTGTTTTTCTGTGGAATTACCGAAGGCGTTATTCGTGATGCCCTCATGGATCATTATTCAACGAAAGATTTGCTTCATAGGGTCAACCCGCCGGGCGCATTCGACTTTGCTGTTAGATATGCGTAAGTGTTTGAAAATATAGTGAAAATTAAGATCTTTAAGTAGAAAACACATCAAAACCTGTTCAGATCATTTGAGAGCGTCAAGGATGAGAAATACCGTCAAGAACCAGCGGTAGATGTCAAAACTTTAAGTAGACACATGTAAATTTTTGTTGGGTAACCTGAAACCTCGGGTTACGACAGAAGATAGGAAAAATATGGAACAACCTTATCCTGTAGAAGCAGTCATCGGAGAAACCGAAAAATTCTCACATAAATCGCGAGAAAGGGCCATTGAGCTGATTATACGTGTTTTGAGGTTCCTTCAGGAATTCAACCGGGCCAAAACCCCCCCCATAATCAGTCTGGATGAACAAGCGTGGAAACAATCTTTTGACGAACTTCCCCACTATTCCATGATTCAGGTGGGCACGCACTTTAATTATTTTAAAAAAATATTTGAAGATGAAAACCTTGTTGAAGGCAATTTTATATTGAAAAGTGGACGGCCCGTGGAGAGCGATTGCCCGCCCCCTTCGGTTGTTGCAGAAAATTGGCTCAAGCCGGGTTGGGACACCCCGGGTGTTGAACCCCAAGTTCACTTGAAAAAGACCTACAAAAATCTCGTTGGTAAAACCGTCACTGAGGCCTTTGATGATTCTCCGGAAAGGGCTGAAGCCTTTGAGGATTGGTTGGAGGAACGGAGAAAATGGGAAGAAAGCGAAATCAACGTCCATGAGGCCCTGAATGTTTTTAATGAATACTTTGATCTTTGGTCGAAGCTGCGTAGAGAATCCGAAAAATTTCAACTTTTTGTGGGCGATGGGATTTTTTGTTGGGAAAGTCCCGATGGCATGATTCATCATCCTTTGTTGATCCAAAAAGTTCAATTGGAGTTCAACTCGCTTGTCCCTGAATTTGTCATCAAAGATGCATTTGATCCACCGACCCTACATACGGCCATTTTAAGATTTCTGGGAATCGATGGGAAACACATCTCACACCATCAACAAATATTGACTGAAGGTCAAATTCATCCTTTGGGTGGCGAAGAGACGAGTGATTTCTTTAAAGAGTTGGTCCAGGGCGTATGGCCTGACGGGCTTTATTTCGAGACTCCAGAAGACGTGGAGACCACCCAGGCGCCATACATCTATCGGCAACCCCTTATTTATCTGGGTCGGGCCAACCAGGGGTTTTCTGATGCCGTGGAGAAATACATCCAACATCTTTACAAAACCGACTTCATCCCTGAGTCACTGTTGCGGATCGTGGGTATTGATACGGGAAGATCCTCTAAACAAAATGGCCAAGACTCGAAAAGTTCTGAAATTCTTTTGACCAAGGCGGCTAATTCGGAACAGAGACGTGTCATTCGTCAACTGGATGAAACGGGTGCTGTGTCGGTGCAGGGACCACCCGGAACGGGAAAGAGCCATACCATTGCCAACCTCATCGGACACCTTTTGGCCCAAAATAAAAGCATATTGGTCGCAAGCCATGCGTCCAAAGCGCTTCGCGTTGTGCGAGAGCAGGTCGTCCCATCATTACGACCCCTTTGCGTCAGCTTGTTGGATAGCGATGAAGAGAGCAGTAACCAACTGGAGGAATCCGTAACAGGAATCGTTGATTATCTCTCCAGGACCAGCTTAAAAAAAATCGATGCAGAGATAGAGAAGTTAGAAATAAAGAGAGAAAAACTGAAAACCCGGTGTGATGAGATCAAAGAGGATCAATTCAATGCCCTGTCTAATGAATACAGGGAACTTGAACTCTGCGGTGGGATGAAAGTCACGCCCGCACAGGCTGCTCAACAGTTCAAGAGAGATGAAGAAAAGTATGCCTGGCTGATCGGCCCTATCGAACATCAGCCCGACTTCCCTTTGACTGATGAGGATATGAAATCTCTGTATGACATCAATTCGAGATTGTCGGCCGAAGATATCGAAATTCTTGACTCCACCCTGCCCGATCCCACCCAGGTCCCAACACCCGAAAAATTTCGGGAGGTCTTTGACACCATAAGTGACTTGGAGCAGGAAAATCTTAAAAAAGGGCAGGGGATGTGGCGACATGACGACCATACCGTAGAACAGCTGAAAATGCTCCTTGAAAAGGTGACGCAGGCCATGGCCATCGTTGACACTGAAACGCCTTGGATCATGGAATGCATCGATGCCGGACGGGGCCGGTCGGAGGAGAAAAAGTCCTGGCAGATATTGATTGATTTGGTGGAAAAATTATGTGCCGAGATCCCTGCCAAAGAAGAACTGGTCTTATCCGTTGGACCCAAAGTAAATTCAGAAAATACGAATGAAGAAGTTATCCGAATCTGTAAGGAGATCTGCGCTCATTTAGAAAAAGGCAAAGGTCTCAAAACACTAACCAAGATGTTTAAGCCTGAATGGAAGGAAGTGATTAAATCTTGTCGTGTAGACGGCGGGAAGGCGAGCAAAGGTGAACATTTTCAGGCGATCATCAATCATCTTAAGATCAATACGCACAGGGATGAACTCAGACGCCGCTGGGATCGTCAAATGGAACCCCTCGGTTGTCCGAACAGTAAGAAGCTAGGACGCCGGCCGGAAAAAACGGCGCGGCAGTATGTTGAAAAGATGAAGTTGGCGATTACCTGGTTTGATGAAATATGGCATCCTTGTGACGCCCTCAGCGAAGAATTGGGATTGAACTGGAAGCATTTATTAAAAAAGGCCCCTGTCACCAGCTCCGCTTTCAGTGACCTTATTCGACTCAAAGAAGTGGTCACCGGTGAGTTACAACCGCTCATCGAGACCCGAATCAAATATGTTGAATGGAAGGACCACAAAGAAATTCAGCAGAAATGGTACGACTATTTTCACGGTCTCCCCAAAAAAGAAGCGTCCTATGTGTTGACAAAGGTCTTTCGAGGGGCCGTCAAAAAAGGAAATTACGATCATTATCTTCAGGCCTCGCAAAGGCTTAATGAACTTTTGGATCTAAAGCCGGATTACGAAAAACGTCAAGAATTTCTTTCGCAACTCGAGCCGATCGCACCCAACTGGGCGGCTGCGATCGCCGAGTGGAAGTCCCCTCATACTAAGGGTAAGCCGCCTGGTGATATTCAGAACGCATGGACTCACAGATATTTAAATCAGGCCCTTACGAAAATCCTGACGGCCGACTTTGAGGCCCTTCAGAATAAACTGGACGGTGTCAATGATGAGCTGCAGGACGTTACAGCTCAATATATTGAGAAAAAATCATGGAGAGCCCAACTGGAAAGAACCGGTCTCAAACAGCAGCAAGCCTTAAACGGGTGGTTGGCCCTGCATAAAAAAATGGGCAGGGGTACCGGGAAGCAGGTAGGCAAACTGAAGGAGGAAGCCAGAAAGACACTGCTGGAATGCCGCCAGGCAGTGCCCGTTTGGATTATGCCGATTTCAAGAGTTTTAGAGAGCTTTGATCTGAATACAACCAAATTTGATGTGCTCATTGTGGATGAAGCCAGCCAGAGCGATATCAGAGCGCTTTCGGTTTTTGCGCTGGCACGGGATGTGGTTGTCGTAGGGGATCACGAACAGGTCAGTCCCTATGCTGTTGGATTGAAGATCGAAAAGATCCAGGAATTGATCGATGAAATGTTGGAGGATATTCCCAATAAACAGCTTTATGATGGAAAAACCTCCATATATGATCTTGCCCGCCAGTCGTTCGGCGGCACCATCCGGCTATTGGAACATTTTCGATGTGTCCCCGATATCATACAGTTCAGCAATCACCTCTGCTACAACAATGAGATTCTCCCGCTGCGCGATCCTTCTGCGAGCCAGCTATTTCCCCATTTGGTGGCTCACCATGTGCCTAAGGGTGCAGCACATAATAAGATCAATCACCCCGAGGCTCAGGAAATCGCATCGCTGATTTTATCGATGTGCAGGTTGCCCGAATATGAGGACCTTACAATCGGTGTGATTTCAATGGTCGGTACGGATCAAGCCGTTGTCATTGACAATATTTTGAGAAGGCGTTTGACCGTTTCCGAGTATAAAAAACGTCGAGTTCTTTGCGGAAATGCTTCTCAATTCCAGGGGGATGAAAGGGA
>JAQYVK010000522.1 GCA_030145585.1 Desulfatiglandales bacterium
TTGTAGGGAAGCTGTTTCAATTCTGGGTGCCGTATTCTGGGTTCTGAAAGCTTCAAAGTTACGGTTTGACACGGTTAACTCATAGCCTTATAAGAACGAGGGGAATAGCACCGTTGCGGAACGGGCAGGTTGTTGTGAGACATCTATTGAAAGTAGTCGGTCGTATGAATCCGGATCTTCAACAGAGCGATGGGGGTAATAAAAACAGAGCCGCGAATATTGTTCTCATCATGCTCTGCATGAGCTTCCAGCCCCTAGCACAAACCGCCATTGCCCTTTTTCTCCCCATTATTCAGGATGTTTTAGAAATTTCCTTTTCCAAGGCGGGAACTCTCTCCGCAGTGGGGATTTTCGTTTACGCTTTGGTACAAATCCCTTCAGGGTATCTGGCCGATCGATTGGGATTGAAAAAGATCTTCTTCATCGGGATTCTTGGGACAACGGTCCTTTGTTTCGCTTTCGGCCTGATCTCTACCTACTGGCAGGCGCTACTCAACCAGGCTCTGACCGGGCTATTCAGGGCTTTCCTGTTCGCCTCGGGGCTTGCCCTCTTAACCGGCTGGTTTGGTCCGCAGAGGCGTGCCACCGCGATGGGACTTTCTCCAATCGGCCTGTTCTCAGGCCCACTTGTCATGAACTTCCTTGGCCCTTCACTTGAATCACATTTCAACTGGCGATTTCCCTTTATGTCTTTCGCCTCAGTGGGTGTCCTATCAGCCTTTGCCTTTCTCTGGTTCGGCAGGGATTCTCTCCAGAACGGAACCGGGCCTAAAGTGCGCCTGGGAGATGTCTACCAGCTTTTTCGTTTCCCATTTATGTGGGTATGCGCGGTTATCCAGTTTGTCAGGCTTGGCGTCTTGAACGGGCTTACTTTTTGGTTACCCAGTTACCTCATTAATGAGAGAGGGTTTTCTTTGCAGACGACCGGATTAATCCTCTCCATCCGTCTCCTCATAATGGCCCCTTCAAATATTATGGGCGGTTATATTTCCGACAGGCTAAAAAACCCGACGCTGGTCATCGGAGGATCCCTGGTTATGATTGCAATAACAACGGCACTGTTTGTCGTGGTGGAGAACAGGGGCCTGTTGGTCTTTCTGGTATATATAAATGCCCTATTCATCATGCTCTACTTCGGCCCCCTTTTCGCCGCCCCCGTAGAAAAATATGGCAGTCACATGACGGGCACGATTACGGGATTTAGTAACTTCTTTGCGAACCTAGGCGGATTTACGTTTACCTACCTCCTCGGTCTGCTCAAAGAAGAAACCGGTTTTTTCAAACCGGGGTTTTACACCCTTGCGTCGGCTTGCGTGGTGGGTCTTTTTTTTACGATCATGCTAGAACGCATAAGGCGTAAAGAAACCCCGACCTAAGGGCGGGGTTTCTTTACGCCTTATTGATCTTTATCCTGGCAGGGATGCCTTCCGGCTATCCGGCCGATCGATTGGTATTAATAAAAGATCATCTCCAAGAGAGTTGGTTGATATATGAAGCTTAGTTGCTCAAGTGGTTATAGAATCGATTGAAATCGCTGTCCAAAGGATTCAAGGATCCAAGGATTCGAGGGGTCAAGCATTTACCAAAAAGAACCGCAGAATATCGAACAAGGAATAATGAATATCGAAGGAGAAAAAAACTTCATAATTCGACATTCCTTGTTCGAAATTCGATATTCGTTTTTAAATCCACTTGGATCCTTGAATCCTCGAATCCTGCCCGCCGTTTTTTAGCGGGCCGACCCCTTTCTCCCAACTAATTGGGAGAAGAACCTTAATAAAGAACTTTTTCAGAGGATTTTAATGATTACCAGTGTCATGTCATCCCTGACAGCACCGTCTCTCCGATAGCGGGACAGGGCCTCGAGAAGAGTTTGTTGAATCTCCTTTGAAGGCATGGATGCATGCCTTTTGATAATGTGATTCATGCGATCCCTTCCAAACATCTCTCCTTCCGGATTCATGACTTCCCAGATCCCATCTGTGGCGAGAACGAGGACCTGCCCCGCCCTAATGTCTCTTTGGGATATTTTGTATTCGGCCTCCTTAACAAGGCCCAGAGGGAGGCCTTTTTCTCCAGCCAGCTCCTCAAATGTGTCGGTTACCGAATCATAGATGATGGCTGATTCATGGCCTGCATTTAACCAGCGAATTTTTCCCCCGGGTCTGTCGATCTCCGTATATAAAAGGGTCATGAATCGTCCCGTTTCCTTTACGTCATCCACAAGCTGACGGTTCGCTCCCGAAACAACGCCTTCGATCTCATCTGAAAGAGAAGATCCCTGCCGGATAATCGCACGGGCCGTCGCCATAAGTAGGGCCGAGGGGATGCCGTGATCCGAGACATCTCCAACCACCACACCCAGTTTACCCTTACTGGAGTTATTGAGTTCCAGATAATCATAATAATCGCCACCCGTTTCATCACAATAGATACTTGTCCCTGCGATATCCAATCCTTCAACCTCCGGATCGGCCTGCGGCAGAAGATTCTGTTGGACTTCCATGGCGAGTGAAAGGGAATGACGCACACGTCGGTGCTCTTTGTTCAATGCCGTCATGGCTAGCTCGCGAGCGTGCACGAAATATTTTAGAAGAAAAAAAACAATAGCAGAAACCCCGCCGATGTTCATCACATAGGATATGACCACGATAAGCGGCGGCAATTTCGCTTCTGGGGTAACACGAATCTCATCCCATCCGGAAAAGGCCATCAGCAACAGATAAGCCAAAAACCATGGCAACGCCCGGGTCGTTCCGGCGAACATCAGCGCGCCTACGGGCGAAAGTATCGACCATATGATGACTGCACTGGAAGGCGCAAAGCCACCCAAACTCCATTGGAGGAGAAAAGGCAGAATCAGGATCAACAGGAGTTGGCTGAGACAAAAGAATCTGTAGTGTTTCGTGCGGAAAAAATATAACAGGGTGAAGCAAGTAATGATGGAGTAACCCAATGGAAAACTGCCTGCCAAAGGGAGCCCTAAAGTGAAATAGACGGCCGCCCATAAAAGTCCCAGTATCCCATAAGTACCCGCCAACAGAATAAGGACCGTCTTCCGGAGCTGGTGCTCCTTTGTGTCGGGAGTAAGGCTGCACGCCTTGGACAGGGCATCCATCCATCGTTGACGTATTTCTTTAAGATTATTCATTTGGGTTTCAGACAGGCTTTCTGGAACCGGCCACTCAATTCCAAGTCATTTACCATTAACCAAATCATGACGGTAAGAAAAACCTAAGAACAAAACATCACCTGTCAAGGACTCAACCCGTTCCCCGCAATATTTCAAAACATCTGATGCCTTTATCATTACCCCTTGTGATTTATGATTCTCAAGGCCTCATGTTGGTCCAATTTCACATCGGAGAGTCCGACCCGTCCGTCTCCATGAAAATCAGTCCCCCCAGAGATCAACAACCCATGTTCACGCGCGATCTTATCATAATGGGCTATAGCTTCCTCTCTGTAATTAGGATCATAGGGATAAGACACCTCGATCCCGTCCAGGCCTTGATCGATGAGGGGGTATAGGACGTTTCGATCAAAATGTTCATAACTCAACCTTCCATGGTCGACCGCCGGGTGCACCAGAATTGAAATAGCCTTGGCCCTTTTGAGTAATTCAAGTCCTTCGAAAATCCCCTTGTCGCGCCATGGAGTATCTTTGAGATTTATTGACATATTACCCTGATTGGTCTCAGCAAGCCTCATCGCCTCTTCCGCCTTCATTCCCTCTGATTGATAAATTTTAGCCAGTCTCTTCGTCTTTTGCCTTTCCGGCCTGAAGATGTAGAGGCCGATTTTCTCCCTGGAAGAATCCGGTGCCCAATCCACGAAATGGTCAATGATTGTTTGGTATGTGAAGGGTATCGGGTGTTGGATGACGTCTTGTTCCTTTTCTGCCTCTTTAAAGAGGGCTTTGTTTTTGGTCTCCGCTCTGTTTCGGAGGATTTCTATGACCTCCTCCGCTGACTGAAACCTATCGGCAAGACCATCCAGATTCAAATCAAAGGCCCGCTTGATCCTACCGTCAAGATCTCTTTCCCCTCTCTTCATGCTCCGGTATCTGCAGAATTCTCCCAATTGGGCATCAATTCGTTTGAGTGCCTCCCGATAATTATCTTGGTTCACACGCGGGAACAACCCGGCCAAATGGACGGTGATCTCGGTTTTTTCTTCCATCAAACTTAGTTCAATACCCGGCACAAACCTTTTCTCATTAGGGTGAACAATATGCTCCCGCTTCTTTAAAGATCGGTAAACTGGTTCAATGCCGGACAGGGTATCATGGTCGGTCAATGCAAAATACCCCAAGCCGCGTTCCTGAATGACGTGAGTGACCAATTCATCCGGGCTTATAGCCCCGTCCGAGAAGGTGGTATGTGTATGGAAATTTGCAAAAGACATCGTTAATAACTAGGACAACCCTTTCTGCCAATTGAACGAATACACCCGGAATTCGGGTGCCAGTCCATTTAAAATCTCGTTTTGGAGTTATGGAGTACTGGAGTCCTGAAAATACTACAAGATCCGACAAATGGACTATTGTTTGTTAACGCAGCGAAAGATAAAGTTCAATGTTTTGCTCTATTCTGAAATCAATACTCCATCACTCCGGTTTAATTATTATGACATCGCCAATAGTCTCTGACCTGATTATCAAGACCAGGTTTTTTAAGTTTTAATACTTCGAGGTCGGCCTCAGATCGATGGGTGAGGTTCTTCTTAAAAATTGAGGAAGTATTAGGGAGGGTATCTTTTGAATGACTTATTAGGGGTTCTATGAAAAAAGAACTTTTTGTCTGTCATCCTCCGGAAGGTCGGTTTCGCCTTTCTGCTCCACTTCTGGAATCTTCCCTTTTAGAAAATATCGATCAAACAATCTGTTAAAATCCGTCCAGTCCCCTTCCTTCCGATCCCTTTCCATAAATCGACCCAAACCGTTCATTTTGGCATCCAAATCATCGATCAGATGGAGCGCATAGGCCTCCAAGAATTTGGGCCTTTTGGGGGAACCGAATTCAAACTGGCCATGGTGGCTGAGAATAAGGTGTTTCAGACGAAGGGCAAGCTCCTCAGGAAAGTCCTTTAGGTCTTGCAATTTTTCATCCACCAACGTGACACCCAGGACAACATGACCGAGGAGTCTTCCCTCATCCGTGTAATCGATCTGACGATCGCAGTGTAGTTCCTTTATCTTCCCTATGTCGTGCAGAAAAGCCCCTGCCATCAGCATATCCTTATCCAATTCCGGATAGTGCTCGACAACATATCGGCCCATTTGACAGACTGAAAGGGTATGTTCCAATAGCCCGCCAAGATAGCTGTGGTGAAAATTTTTCGCTGCCGGTGCCCTTTTGAAGCTGGCAATGAATACACGGTCAGATAAAAACTTATCAATAAGAGACTTAATAAAATGGTTTTCTATGCCCTTGAGGATCTTCCTCAGGGCTCGCATCATGTCTTTCACATCTCTCGCGCTACTCTCTATAAAAAGGTCCGGGTCCCCCCCCCGGTCTTCCGGGACTTTCAGGTTTGAAAGCGTCACCTGAATCTGATTACGGTAAGAGCTGGCGCGTCCTTCCACATGAATGACATCGCCCTCTCTAAAAAGGGGAGAAAGGGTGTCCGCCCTCTCCCATACCTTCGCCTCAACTTCTCCGGTACGATCACCAAGGGTGAGACTTAAAAAGGGGGTCCCCTTTTTGGTTGTTCCCACCCTTTTCACCTTGACCATATAAAGTCCTTGAACGCGTTCCTCCTCTTTCAAGTCCTTTATCCAGAGATGGGGTTTTTTGTCATCTGCCGTATATTTTGCCATGGTTGTTCTTGACCTTCATACCTGCCATGATGGCCCGTCATGCCTAATCGTCAAAATCGCCTTCCGGGCCCTTCTTTGTGTTCAATGTAGACGCCCGCTCAGCTATCTTTTCTTCCGTCCACTGAGCAGGATCCTCCATGCGAGTACTTTTCGGACCGAGATCATAGGAGTCTGCTCCAATAATGGCCTCAATGGCCAAGGGGGCAGTATCTTCGGCATTGAAGACATCCCGGAGTAGCCGATAGATAAATTCCTCCACACCCTGAACCATCCTTTCACGAATGTCGCTTGAGAGGCCTTGAAGCTTGTTCTCGAAAGGTAAGTTGAGTTTTTTGTAATTTCCGCCTTTGAGCCCGTTTGAGGAGGCATGGGCCACCATCTCGTTCCACAGCTCTTCAGTCACCCCTTTGTCCGGCATTTTGACAAATTCGCCCTTTTCATCCAGCATGGCATTGCCGTAATCATTGACCTTGACACCCCAAGCAATCATTTGGAGTGCCGTTGCTACATTGGCCTTTGTAGTGTTGGTTTCCTTTGCGATTTTTTTGAGCCGTTCAGAGTCATTTCCGGAAGTGCCGTGCTGAGCTCCGGAGACGCGATACTTTTCCACCGCCTTATGGATTTCAACGGTGAGGGGCACCTGGATGCCGGCCTCCCCGTCCTGGATCCCGTGGGTGGTGCCGTTGTTTAGGGCGATCCAGTCAGGGAAAATGTCATGAGCATTGAGGCCCTGAATTAGAAATGAGGCCTCCTCCACCGTGGAAAGGCCCTCCTTCCCTTTAATCTCTCCCACCTCTGTCTCAAAGGCGGCCCATTTAGGCACGTATGGGCTCAGGGCGATGCTGGCCAGCAGGTTTTTGTCATCCGGTAAGTGGGAAGCGTCTATGGCGATGGAGGTCATTCCCGCATCAAACATCGTAGGAATTTCCACCATGGCTGCTTCAACATCCAAATCGCCTTTTATGCCGTAATGGTCCGCATGGATGGCAACCGGAATCGTAATTCCAAGTTCGTTACAAATGGCATCAACTTGTCTCGCGATATTCCAATAATTTACCGCACAGTAGGCGTTCGCACCCCCTTCGGATTTGGCAATTTCGATAATAATGGCCGCGTTTGCTTTCTGGGCGGCCAGAAGTGACCCTCGGATGACAAAGTAGTTTCGGCCGTTTGCAGCAATCGCAATGGCATTACCTTTCGCGATCATGGCGCGGTCAATCACTTTGCCGCTCACAATCAAAGCCCTGGAATTCGGAAAGAGGCGGGCGATATTGGGTGGGCGACCTATTTTGAGTGCCTTTTCAAAATCTGACGATGAATTTCCTCTTTGTTCCGTCATGGGACCCTCCTTTCTGGGATAGACCTGAGTTGCATTTCATTTTCCCCTTGCCATTCTCATTCGCCTTTGTGCTCTTCTATATGAAAACCTTCTCGGGTGGGACTTAGTGAAGCCTCCCCGCGCTCCCGCACGGGGCATCTCGTTCAAACACTAAACCCTCTCCTCCCCCTTGATGGGGGAGGAATAAGGTGGGGGTGATACCTGTTTTTTCCATCCCTCCGGCTGACTGTAAGGAATTAAGCATCTACAGTCAGCGGCTGACTGTAAGGAATTAAGCATCTACAGTCAGCACCTCCCATCAAGGGAGGGGAACTTAAAAGGAATCATTCATCCTCGCCCTTCCGGGCGGGGCATTCTGGCGAAGTGGAGTAAAGAGAATAGATTCCAGCCAACAAAGACTATTTCTGCGGTTCGATGATGACCTTTATGCAGTCATAGTCCATGGGCGCACAGACTGCTTCAAAACCTTTTTGAGTTTCCGCCAGTCCAAATCTGTGGGTTATCAGTTTTTGAATCGGGATCGCTTCCCCATCGATCAACTTCAAGGCCGTACGACAATCGGCCGGACCTCCCCCGTACGTGCTGGTAAGGGTTATCTCTGTTCTCCAGAAAAGATCATTGATGGTAGCAGGAATGGGTGCCCCTTCAGCCGCCCCGGCAAAGAAGAGTACCGTTCCCCCCCTCTCCACGACCTTTGTCGCAAGTGGGATAAACCCCTCAAAGCAAATGATCACCAGATCCGCCAACCGCCCTTCATTGGCCTCCCGAATCGTGTCTATTATTGTTTCATCAGCTTGGAGGGCAAGATGGGCACCCATCTCCCTGGCTTTTTCGAGGCGAAAAGGAATGGTATCCGCAGCGAACACCCTGCCGGCTCCCAGGGTACGGGCCAGACCGATATGAAGCAACCCTGATATCCCGCTTCCGAGTACCACAACAGACTGGCCCGGGCGCAATCGCGCGTTTCTTTGCCCCCTCAACACACAGGCGAGAGGCTCCATGAATGAAGCATCCTCGTAGGAAAGGTCTTTTGAAAATTTGAAGACACCCCGGTCCACATTGATGGAAGGGACCCTCAGATAAGAGGCAAAACCGCCGGGATCAAAGTGGGTTCCCCTCAATAGGGTATCACAAACGGTATGGTGACCACTGAGGCAATAATGACATGTATTACAGGGAACATGATGGGTAACGGCGACCCTGTCCCCTTCCTTGAATTTCTGGACCCCTTCACCCACGGCAACCACATCGCCGCTCACTTCATGCCCAAGGACCAGAGGCACTTTGTCGCGCCGGTACCACTCCATGACGTCACTTCCGCATATACCGCTCGCGACGACCTTCATCAATAACTCCCCCGGGCCGATTTCGGGCACCGTCATCTCCTCGAGGCGCACGTCTTTATTGCTGTAATACATGGCCACTTTCATGACGTTTTTATGCCCCCTACCCTTTCCCCTCTTTGACCGTTTCGAACAGATCCAAGGCCTGCTTTGGCGTTGCCTTATCATGAACGACGGCGTTCAGGGCCCTCATCACGGCTTCAGGATGGGGATTCTGCCATACATTTCTTCCGAGGTTCACCCCTATGGCTCCTTTCTGCATGCCATCATAGACAAAATCAAAGACCTCAAGTTCCGTCTCACACTTCGGTCCGCCCGCAATGACCACAGGCACCGGGCACCCGTTGGTCACTTTGTCAAAATCCTCAGAGCTGTAATAGGTCTTTACGATTTTCGCACCCAATTCCGCCGCAATACGACAGGCCAAACCCAAATACCGAGCGGTCCTTTTTTCCAATTCCTTGCCAACGGCCGTCACGGCCATGACGGGGATACCATAATCTTCACATTCATTGATGAGGAAAGATAAATTTTCCAGAGACTCTTTTTCGTAATCACTTCCCACAAAAATGGAAATTCCCACAGCCGACACATTGAGGCGGAGAATTTCTTCAATCGAAGTGGTGATGACTTCGTTCGCCAGATCTTTCCCGACCACACTGGTCCCTCCTGAGACCCTCAAAATAATAGGCGTATCACAGTCCGGCGCCACAGCCGATCTTAAAACCCCCCTCGTAACAAAAAGGCCATCGGCATAGGGTAGCAGATCGCGGATCGTTTCTCCCGGTCTCTCCAAG
This sequence comes from Desulfatiglandales bacterium, assembly GCA_030145585.1. Lineage (GTDB taxonomy): Bacteria > Desulfobacterota > DSM-4660 > Desulfatiglandales > HGW-15 > JAQYVK01. The sequence goes on from JAQYVK010000522.1 coordinate 9,301, forward strand.
CACCTTGTCGGCCCCTGAAAGTAGCCATGATCAATGGGGAGAAACTGGCAGTGCCCATCCTCTTTTATCAATCGGGAAAGTCGATTCCTCGTACCCCAATCTAGATTGTTGGAACCCTTGATCCATTTTCCCTTTTCTCTTGCAGGTTCGGTCGGCATATCGGAGACCTCTCTCGCCTCCAAAATCTTTTCTGCATCTGCCATATCTATCTCCTCCATTTGTTGGTTCTTTAAACTTTTTGTCTCTTTACATTTTCCTGGACGGCACTGAGCCGAAATTTATTTTTAAAATAAAGCATTTAAACTGTCAAGGAGCATTTACTGTAATAGTTCAGCCACTAAGACACAAAGTCACAAAGAAAAGATACTAATTTCAAAACAATATATAAAAGGAAGAATTCATTCCTAAAAAAATCAAATGACGGCTTTCCTTTTTGTAAGCAATTTTGAATTATCTAAGCATCTTAGTATCTTCTTGTCTTCTTGCCTTCGTGTCTTAGTGGCTTAGTGGCTGATTGAATGACCCCTGCAACCCATCACACAGAACGGCCTTTTTTTGTTTGCAATTGGCGAGATTTAATATAAAGCTGATTTTCGGATCGATTGGCCTGCTCAGATAAAAAAGATGGAAGGCATCTTAAAAATAGAAAACCAACTCGAGGTCAAAGACCTTATAGAATAGCCGTTCAAGCTGAAAAAACTTTTAGCCGGACGGCAGGAGGATAGGATAATAGTGGCAGCAACCGATGACACCCCTCCCTGTCTGATATTTATTGATAAAGAGGGAAGGTGGTTCCATAAAGGCGTTGAAATGATTCACCGAGAGTTCATCAATTTTTTCTATCAGCAAATGAGTCTCGACTCGGAAGGCAGGTATATCATCACCTTGGAGGGAGAGCGCTGCCATGTTGAAGTAGAGGACACACCCTTTGTTGTTCGAAAAGCCCTCTTCAATGATTCCGTTCAGTCGGACCGGTCACGGTTCATATTGTTTTTGAGCGATGAGACCCAGGAGGATCTTTCCCCTGATACCCTTTCTGTGGGGATTGAGAATGTCCTTTACTGCAGAGTCAGAAGTGGCACCTTCCCGGCACGATTCGACCGCCCCGCCTATTACCAATTGGCCCAGTATATAGAGGAGATGGAGGGGGGCTATTTTCTGCGCATGAATGGTAAAAAATACATGATACCTATGAAAGACAGAACTTGAAACCCATTACTGACTTCCATTGGAGCGAAGATCTTTTATCTCAGCCTTTCTTTTCAGATTCTCCAGCCAACCCCCGATCAACATCTGGTCTCTTGCCATGGTCAATGACTGACGGTAATCCTCTTTTTCTTCCAGGTATTTTGTCTCATCTATACCTTTTTTTCCTTCCCACCGTATGACAAAAGCACCTCTCGCATTTTCTAAGACATCTTCTGGATATTTGTTGTTCTCGTTCAAACTGAAGGCGGCTTCTTGCAAACCAGGGTTATAGCCGATGTCCGGGACCACGTCGTTTCGGGTGATAAAATCAGATGATTTGGGTGTTAATTTATTCTTTTTGGCAAGTTCATTCCAATTTTTGCCCTCTTTGAGTTGAGTTAAAAAGCTTTCTGCCGTTGACTTTGCTTTAATCTGCGCGAGGTGCAATATAAAGTCTTCCTCAACTTTCTTTCTTACTTCATCCAATTCAGGCAAATAAGAGGGCTTATTGTCGGCAACCTGAATGATATAAAATATATTTTTAGATTCAATCAATTCACTGACATCACCTTTCTCAAGAGAGAAGAGTAATTGCCGCAGCTTATCATCATTACCTATGCCGGGGATGTTTTCATTTTGAGAAAAATAATCAGTGTGTTTGATGGGCATTTTGTGCTCTGAGGCATATTTGACGAGATCCACATCATAGGGCATCTGGTCGATTAAAGAGAGCCCCTTTTCATGGGCCAGATCCGTAGTGACTATATTGGTCAGGTTCTCGGTGATCTGCTTTTTCGCCTCATCGAGGGTTTTCGTACTAGCCTCTCTAATATCCTCCACCCAGATAATATGATAGCCAAATGAGGTTTTCACGAGATCACTGATCTCATCTTTCTTCATCTTGAAAGCAGCTTCCTCGAATGGTTTAACCATACTGCCCCGTGTAAAAAAACCGAGATCGCCCCCCTTTTCCCTTGTCGGTCCTTCAGAATATTCTTTTGCGAGGGCGGCAAAATCGTCTCCCTCATTAGCCATTTTTAAGACCGAAAGGGCCTTTTCCTTGATCTTTTTCTCCTCTTCCTCGGAGATATCTTTGCTCAATTTAAAAAGGATGTGCCTCGCCTTGACTTCCTTATCCTGTTTAAACATTTCCTGGTTGTCTTCGAAATATTCGGTGATCTGTTGCTCTGATGGAACAGCATTTTCTTTGAAAGTCTCCGGGGCAATGACGATATAGGCCAGTTTTATTTTTTCCGGAACCCGGTAATTTTCCTTTCGATCATCAAAAAAAGGTCCCAGTCCGGACTGATCCAATTCTACCGACTCTTTAAATTTCTCCGGTTGAAAATGAACATACCCAATTTTTATTTGCTGCTTGTTGTGGTTATACTGATCCAAGACCTCGTTGTCGGTTACAGGTAAAAACGTCGTTAAAAATTGCTCTACTTTTTCACGGAGTAATTGGTGTGAGATTTCCGCTTCAAAAACTTCTGCTTTCATCCCGTTTTGTCTTAGAAGCCATTGGTATCGTTCTTCGTCAAACCGTCCTTTGAACTGGAAGGCGGGATAAGCGATGATCCTGTCTTGAATCTCCTTTTCAGTAACATCCAATCCTAAATTTCTTGCTTCCTGGGTGACCAGCTTTTCATTGACAAGATTATTGAAAGCCCTGTTTTCCAGATCGAACGCCTTGATTAGATTTTCACTCCAGACACTTTTATATTCCCTCTGAAGTGCCTGAAGAAGATTCCTGTAAGCCCTATTGTAATCCTGCCCACTAATATATTCCCCATTTACAAACGCAACCTTGACCCCGTCTCTCGAGGTGAATGAGTATCCGAAGTAAAAAATAAATACTATAGCGATAATTGCGATTAGGAATTTAATGAGCCAGGATTTTGCATGCTTTCGCATCAGACTCAGTAACATAGAGCATTTCCTCCCTGATCTCTGATTCTATATAAAATCCTCCTATCATACCCAACTAAGAAGGAGGAGATAAATCAATCTTAAAATATTGGTCGTCCCTATTGAGGAAAATCATGCTAACATGCTAAGATATCCTTGTCTATCAGAAATATAGGCCCCAGATCACCAAGACGGTATCATCTGCGGCGTTGCCTTTGATCGCTCCTCTTTGCGGCGTATAGATAAGGTCACGGTATATGGTGCATGGTATAAGGTGTATGGCCTAAAATCGTAACGATTGGGCAAAAATTACAAATTGACTGAGACCATGTACCTTAAACCTTATACCCTGAACCGTTTAATTACGCCTCAGTCGTCGCTCCTCGGCGCCTTGCATCTAATACCGTCTTGGTGATCAGGAATATATCCTAATCTGATAGAAATGGTTTAAAAACCTTCAATCAGGTTCAAGGTCAAGGCGGGAATAGACGTTCAACCGCAGGAATATAGGTAATATTTTGAGGATTTATCCGCCTCAGGAGGATTGAACGTCTTGTACCCAATCAAGAGATTGGGTCAAGTCCCAACAAAAAGATTGGGCCTGAGGGGAGGTTTTTAATCCACTTCTAATTTTACTTCTGATTACCAATTTAGATGGTTGATTTGGGAAGATCAGATCAACTTCGAGTATCTTGTACAAAGGAGCGACTGGGAATGAATAGAGTACTAAATGGTCTTGACGTCTTTCAACAAGATTATTGGAAAAAACTGCAGGGACGTAGGCTGGGATTGCTGTCCAATCAGGCTTCTCTGGATCGTCACTTGAAGTCTTCAAAAGAGGTTATATCCAGGTTGCTTCCCAATCAACTGAAAGTCCTTTTCGGTCCCCAACATGGATATGGGGGTGAAGATCAGGACAACATGGTGGAGACGAACCATGCCCTCGATCGTGAATTGAACATACCCATATTCAGTCTTTATTCAAGAGTGAGAGAACCGTCCGATGAAGTGTTGAACTTGATCGACGTCCTTATTATTGATTTGCAGGACGTGGGGACACGGGTCTACACCTTTGCCTCAACCATGCTCAGCTGTCTGAGGGCCATGGCCGGACTCTCCAAAAAAGTTCTCATCCTTGACCGACCCAATCCACTTGGAGGGGAATTCGTCGAGGGAAATCTTCTGAAACCTGAGCTTTATTCTTTTGTAGGCCCCTTCAGTCTCCCCATGCGCCACGGCCTGACCATGGGTGAAATGGCACGGATCTTTGACCACGTCTTTCAAATTGGATCGGATCTGGATATCGTTCCCATGCGTGGCTGGGACCGAAGGATGCAATGGGCCGATACGCGCAATAAATGGGTCATGCCCTCACCCAACATGCCCCTTCCGGAAACAGCTCAGGTCTATCCCGGCCAAGTCATCTGGGAGGGTACCAACCTCTCCGAAGGCCGGGGGTCGTGCCGCCCATTTGAAGTTTTCGGGGCTCCCTTTTTAGATACGGCACGAGTCAAGCAAATGCTGAGTCCTGAATCGACGGCAGGATGTTACTTGCAAGAAGTCTCGTTTCGTCCCACTTTTAACAAATGGGAAGGGGAGATCTGCCATGGTTTCATGATCCATGTCCTCGATCAATCGGCCTATCGTCCCTTTGGGACCTCTCTGGCGCTCCTCGCTTCGATCATGGACATTCATAGGGAGCAATTCGACTGGAAGTCCCCCCCATATGAATATGAGTTTAAAAAATTGCCGATCGATATGATATTGGGTGATATATCCCTTAGAAGGAAATTAGAAAAGGGCGAGAAGCCGTTTCAAATGGAGGAAATGTGGACCAAAGATTTGAATGATTTTATTGAGTGGCGAAATCCTTTTCTCTTATATGCTTAAGTTGATCCTTTGTTTCTATTCTTTTAAATATTAACAGATTTCAACTCATCACTTTTAGCAGTTTTTCACCTACTTTTAAATATTGACTCCCAAGTTTTCTGATGACCCATTCTCTGGAACTTCGGGATTTTAATGTGATAGCAAGGAGCGCTCTTAAAAGTTGTTTTTCATCTTTGTCTATCATTAATAAGGCGCTTGATATGTCATGCAATTCGTCGCCTGAATCTCTGGTATTACTACTATTACTCATTTTTTACTTTTTTTGACCGCCGCTAATCCATTTGTCTATGGCTTCTTTATCAAATCGCCAAACTCGCCCGATTCTGATGGCCGGGATTTTCCCCTCTGCCGCATACTTGCAGATGGTTATTTCATGTAATTTAAGATACTTTGCCAATTCCTTCGTTGTCATGATTTGTGGCATAATAAACTCCTAAATAACTAATTCCAAGTCGATTTGTTCATTCTTAATATTCTATACTTATTTATAGTACCTAATACCAATAAAGTCAACAAAAAACTGCCAATAGTAAATAAAAATACCTTATCCTTAACTATTTAATTTTTATTGTCTTTTTCCAAGTTCTATTCTGAGTAATTAAGGCTAACTATAAGCTATGAATCACAAAAATCTTATAATACTCATATTTATTGCCATGAGCGGACTGGCACCGAGTCAAAAACCCTCTTATTCCACTAAATTTGTCTACGATGGAGACACAATCCTTATAAATACCAACCAAAAAGTGAGATATTTGGGAATTGATGCCCCTGAAATCGGTTATGGGGTAAGAAAGAGCGAATTTATGGCTGTTGCGGCGCGCGACGAAAATATCCGTTTGGTGAAGAAGCGCAAAGTGACATTGGAATTTGACCGGGAAAGAACGGATCAATATGGGCGATTACTCGCATATGTGTATCTGAAGAATGGTGAAATGGTAAACGCCCATCTCATTAGAAGAGGACTCGCCCATGTTGCAGTCAAGTTACCTAACCTTGAGTATTTTCAGGCTTTTCTCAACTTTCAGAGATTGGCTATGGAAGAAAGGATTGGAATCTGGAAGGCTCCAACAGGAAGAATGGAAGCGTTCTATCTTGGGAACAGTAAATCCTATCGCTTTCATAGACCCAATTGCGCCTTCGGTAAGAAAATAGGATCCTATCATCGATTACAATTCGGTTCTCGGAAGGAGGCGTTTTGGGAAGGTTTTAGTCCTTGCAGCAAATGTCAACCTTAAGCATGTTGTCACCGACTCAAGTTCTTGAGCCTCGTCTGGGCAATCTTAGCTTCATTCGATTTGGGATAGTTTTTGACGATTTTTTGCAATATGAGTTTGGCCATCGTTTCATCCTTGATCTCAACAAACGCAATCGCCTGACGCAATAGGGCACTGGGGACCTTGTTGCCCTTCGGGTATTTTTTTATCACTGCCTGGTAAGCTATAATCGCCTGCTCATAACGATTTAGGGACATGTAGGATTCGCCGATCCAGAAGTAGGCGTTGTCCGCAAGATCCGATTTCGGATATTTTTTTAAAAAATCCTGAAAGCCCGTCCTGGCTTCCTGGAATTGCCCCGCCCGGTAAGCAGCCAATGATGAATCATAAAGCCCCAGCTCACTCGATTTTGGTTTTACAGGTATGACGGCTACTTTTGGAACGGGTTCCCTTTGAGTCGTTGGTGGCCTTGCCGGTTCCACTCTCCTGTTGCCAGCCGGTTGTTCGAGCTTGAGGTATTGCTGTTGCTGCGCAACCATCAACTCAAGCTCTGACACCTTTTGGGTCATAAGGCTCAATTGGGCCCGCATTTCATCCTGCTCGCTAAGATCCCTTTCTATGACCCGTTTGACAATATGCTCAATATCTTCAATTCGCCCCGATTGTGCATCAATAGCTCCCCGTATCTGCTCAAGATCTGCACTGCTTGAGGCCTGGCCGGCGCGCAGGGGCTCTAATTCCGAATCGATATTTCGGGTTGATTTCTGGGAATCTTCGAGTTTGGAGACCTTTTTATTGAGGGTAATTATTTGGTCATTGAGATTTATCACCTCTGTTTCAGGAACGCATGAAAACAAGGGGATCAAAACAATGAACAGGAAGGGGATGAAGAATGTTCGGCATTCCAGAAAATCCCCCCTCTTGGATGTGGCGGACTTCATTTCTGGACTTTTACACTTGTCCTGATCTGGGTTCATGAAATTGTTTGACAATAATTATTAATTGTATGAAGGCTTCTCCGCCTCGGCCTATGACGGTCCGGAATGGTCCGGATTAAGCAAACCAACCCGACAAAAAAGAGCCATATATTCGATACCCGATGCGCACTTCCATATCGACGAGCATCAGGGGTTATGCATCAGACTGTCGGGAAACCCCGACCAGCAAGATGCACTCTCTGTACCCCTTGCAGTCCCTTTTCCTTGTAAGGCGCGTACTTCTCACCACAAGGGGCTACCAATATTCTCCCAAGACTTTTTTACTGTTGATAAGGGGGCAGAGCTACCTGTCTAACTTGAACTCAGCCCGTCTATTTCTGGCCCAGGCAGCTGCATTATGCGCTGGATCTGCCGGACTCTCCTCACCATAACTGATGGTCGACATCCTGGATCCAGATACCCCTAGAGCGTTGAGAAACTTCCAAACGGCGTTGGCTCTTCTCTCCCCAAGGGCCAGATTATATTCTATCGTGCCCCTTTCATCGCAATGTCCCTCTATGCCTAAAGAAAATTGAGGGTTCTTCCTAAGCCATTCCGCTTTCTTTGCCAGTACCGCGCGAGAGCTCGATTTTAATTCAGATTTGTCAAAATCAAAATAAACCGACTCCGCCTCGAATGCTCGGACCTGATCACGAACCTTGTTTGCCATCTCCATTTCGGCCAATCTAGCCTTACGTTCTTCTTCCGCTCTTCTCATCGCATCTGTATCGACCCTCGGTGGAGGAGGTACTACTTGTGCTTTCGGGGGAGGTGGCGGGGTGACTTCCTGCTCCGTCAATTGTTTTTTGGCACATGAGGTAATCAAGAAAAGTGATGCAATTGCAAAGACCATGGTTACCGATAGAATCCTTTGTTTTTTTATCATGCTAGTGTTACCTCCTTTTTCTTATAGATAATTGTTTAATCCCAAATTCATCGAATTCGACTTTTAGAAGTTCAAACATTGTTTACTTATCATCTTCAAATTATTATTTCAACAATTTAGATACTTTTAAAGCATTTTTTTTATTAAAATCCCCAATAGGTGCACCCTCAACCCTATTTTCCCTCCTTTGGCACTGCTTGCCCTAAGGTAGCATAATAAAAGGTTTTTTTGGCCATTCATCCTCAGCGCATCGTATGAAAAAATCTGACGTGTTCACCTTTCTATTTTTTCACCCGGATTTGGAAACTTATCCGCAATTTGGAAAGATAGAGGTGAAAACCTGAGTTTCTCAAAAAAAACATAATAATGAATGCGCCCGATTACAATGAAGTGAAGAATTTATGTTCTTCTCCCAATGTCCTGAGAGAAATAGGCCTACGCCAGCCAAAACGAGGACGGGTAAAGATACAACCCCTCGACTCCTTGGCCCCTTGAATTTTACCCGCCTATTTTTTTGGCGGGTTGTGGCGGGCCTTGAATCCTCACGCTTTATTGTGACCAGGATGCGGATGTTTGCTCCCCTTTAAAATTGGTAATTTTTTGCTGGTTTCTCCCATTGGCGTTCATGAGATACAAATGATATCCGCCATCCCGGTTCGAACTAAACGCAATATACCTGCCGTCCGGAGACCAGCACGGGTCTTCATTTTTACCCTGATCTTCCGTAAGCTGTCGCAAATTGCCACCATCAGGGTCTATGGTGAATATATCGATTTGACTACCCTTCATTCCGGAAAAGACGATTCGATTCAATTTGGACCAGACCGGGGCGGTGTTATATTTTCTCTGATTAAACGTTATGCGCTCCACCCTGTTCTCAAGCATATCATGGACGTAAATTTGGGGCTGGCCGGACTTGTTTGAAACAAAAGCCAATTTTTTCCCATCCGGGGAATAAGTGGGTGAGATATCGATCCCCCAATTGGAAATGAGGTGACTGAGGATTTTCCCCTTAAGATCAATAGCATATATATCCGGGTTACCTTTGTGACTGAGGGTAAGGGCTATACTTGTCCCGTCCGGCCCCCAGGCGGCCCCGATGTTAAGGCCTTTCCTGGCCGAAATCCCCCTGACATTCCCTGACCGGATATCTCTGAGATAGAGCTTGGGCCCGCCATCCTTAAATGAATTATATAGAATTTTATCTCCTTTAGGGGACCATCTCGGGAAGAGAGCGATGCTTTTATCGGACGTCATCCTTTTCGCGTTATAGCCGTCATAGTCGGAAGTATAAATTTCTTTATACCCGGTGGCCGTCCCAACAAAAGCCAACTTGGACAGAAACATGCCTTTATTCCCGGTTAGCTCGAAGATGAGTTCGTTACTCACGCGGTGCATCAAACTTCTGTAATCATCTATCTTCCCTAAGAATCTTCTCCTGAGTATCTGACGGGCCCAGTGTACGTCAAACAATATGACCTCCACCTCGAGACTCCCGCCGACCGCTGTAAATCCTCCTCTCAAGAGTAGCTCCGATCCGATTACAGACCAGTCTTTATAGCGAACATCATCAAGGTTTCGAGTGGGTTCCGCCAAAAATGCATCCTTATCCATAGGCATAAAATAGCCGCTTAAAAAGAGGTCGTTGGATATCACCGCAGGCAAGGCCATAGAAAATTCCGGGTATTGGATCAACGGAGAAAAGTTCACAAAATCAGGAAAAGCGATATTTATTCGTTGGAGGGATGGGGCATTGATATCGATATACATCTTTCCTAATCCACGATTGGGTAGGAAAATCTGGATAAGCAATAAGACCCCTATCAGGACAAAAAACTTATTGGTTTTCCAGCTCTTTAAGATTAAAAGTGATTTCAATTTCTTCATGGCTTATTACGTATCCTTCCGGGAAGGGAGGTAATGGATCCGATCGCTCAATAGCCTTTGAGACCGATTGATCGAATATTTTATTCGAAGAGCGTTTTTTAAAATTCGTTTTTACAATGGACCCGTCCCTCTTGACCATGAGGACCACAACGGCCTCCAGATCTTTAGCCCTCTGCAAGGCAACAGGATAGGCCCAATGACTCTTTATCCAGAACTCCACCTCCATTTGGTACATACGAATTGGGATACCGGTTCCGGATCCCCCTGGGGATCCGGAACGACCCATCGCCGTTTTTGAATCTCCTCGATCCCCACCGGCGACCTTCTCTCCTGCAAGCTTGTTCTCCAGTTTTGATATGGCCTCATCGATGTGCGCCCGTTCTTTCGTTTCTGATTTAACCTGTTTTTCAATTTTCGATACAGCCTCGTCAATCAATTGTGTCGGAGAAACCGCTTGTTTTTTTTTGGTCGGGGTCTTCTTTTTGACGTTCCGCTTGGCGATAACGACTGGTTTTTCTTTTTTTTTGGGGCTCGTTACTTTTTTCGCCTTTGTCGCTTTTTTGACCACGGTTTTTTCTTTGCGACCGGTTGCCGGGGTGTTCTTCTGAAGACCCTGGTCCCCTTTGGCAGGCATTTCCACAAGATCAACCTCATAGACAATCCCTTGAAAACGTCCTGTCCCTGGCACGGACTCCGGCAAAAACAGAGTCACGGAAATAATACCCACATGGAAAATGAAAGAGAGCACCAGCATTGGGCTCCATCTCATCTCCAAAAAGTTATTGGGATTTCGCATCGTCCACGTGCCCATCATAAAACAAGAGTTCTTGGAGTCAAAGGACTATTCAATGGGTTCCGTAACCATACCCAATTTGCTGATTCCGGCCCTTTTCACCCCTGCCATCACTTTGATGACAAAACCATAGGGGATGTCACGATCGGCCCTCAAGAGGATCTCCTTTTCTCTCCTGTATTTAAAGATACTCTTAACTTTTTTCTCAAGGTCCTCGAGTGAGACTTTTGTCGTCTCCAGATAGATTTCTCCTTTTTTGTTCACGCTCAAAATGAGTGGGTCTTCTTCAGTTTTGACATTACTGGTCGTGGTTTGGGGAAGATTGACGTCCACACCTTGCGTCATCATGGGAGCAGTAACCATAAAGATGATTAACAAAACAAGCATCACGTCCACAAAGGGTGTGACGTTGATCTCCGACATAAGCCTTCTTCCATTTTCTTGACTAAACATCAATCGCGCAGCCCCCGTTTTTTGAAATAGTCTTTCTGTACTTCGTACAATACTCTTTTACACTATTCGTTTGTATCCTTCTTTATCTTAACAACCTGTCTTTCAACGAGACTGAGAAAATCTGAGGAAAAAGTTTCCATTTCGGATCTGAGAACCGTGACCTTGCTGGTGAAGGTGTTATAAGCAATGACAGCCGGGATGGCCGCACCCAAACCGACTGCCGTGGCAATGAGGGCCTCTGAGATACCCGGAGCGACCACTGCAAGACTCGCCGAACCTTTCATGCCTATTCCCCTAAAGGCTTCCATGATTCCCCACACGGTCCCGAAAAGCCCTATAAAAGGTGTCGTATTCCCGGTTGTTGCCAGGAATGATAAGGCTTTCTCCATCCTACTGCTCTGGTCTATCGAGGCCTTTCTAAGGGACCTTTCAACGCTGTCCATGATAGGCTGCCTCGCCGTATCCAATGTTTGGGAAGCGTTTTGAAGTTTCATGGATCGTCTGAGTTCGGAATATCCCGATCTGAAAAGCTGAGCAACCGGGCTCCATGCCAGGTCTTCAGATTCCTGATAGATCTGATTCAACGCCGTGCTTTCCCAAAACAGATCCAGGAAATAGGCCGTATCCTGTCCGGCTTTCCGAAGATACCTCCATTTCATGAAAATGATACTCCATGAGATGATGGAAAACAAAAAGAGGATGAGCAGAACAACCTTTACCACCGGTCCTGCATGGATTATCATCTGCACCACATTTCCGCTTAACGCGGTTCCAACGGTCGTGGCGCTTGGAAGGAAAATCAGGTTTGACAACGTCAGTATGTTCATTCGAATATCCTCTTATCCTTTTTGGAAATGCTGTTTCTTACTTCTCTTGCCCTATTTCACTACTCAACAAGCTTGAACCGTTTAAGTAAAAATTGGGCGAGCCCTTTGATGTCGGCCAAAGCAAATCGTGGAACCCCCAGATCCAAATCCGCATCCGAGACAAGGGCTGTCAAGGTCTTATCGTTCATACAAAAAGGCCTTTCATGAACCTCGGGCCTAAATATTTCTATTTTCGGTTTTGTCTCACGCTTATACCCCTCACATAAAATAACGTCCACTCCATGAAAAAACAAAGCCAATTCTTCGGGCCTGTAATCATGGTCCACTTCCGTAACCATCCCGATGCCATTAGGGGATGAAATGAGGGCCGTTACTGAACCCGCTTGCTTATGTCTCCAGCTGTCCTTCCCCGGTGAATCCATTTCAAAAGGGCCTTTGTGGTGTTTTATGGTTCCGACCCTTAAACCCAGTCCCCTTAGCTCGATGATCAATCTCTCCATGAGGGTGGTTTTCCCGGATCCGGACCTCCCAACGACACAAATAATGGGCGGCTCATTGGGCTTTGAAGGGTTTTTTCGAGACAAACCCATAGGGAGAAAATCTCCTATTTGAAGATGGCTTTAAAAATTCTGTCATCGGCCTTGAGACATTTTTTCTTCAGATCATCATATTTTTTTAGAAGGTCTTTGCCCGCCTTCGTCAGATGAGAACCACGCTTTCTGTCTGTATCTACAAGCCTGAGGTTCATGGAGCTCTCTGTCGCCTTGATCTTGCTCCAAACACCCTTGTAAGACATTTTCATGACCTTTGCGGCCTTATTGATTGAACCCATTTTTTCGATATTCTCCAGGATTGCTTTCCGCCCTTCCCCAATAATGATTTTATTGTTTTCATCGACGATCCATTGTCTAGATTTTAATCGAAAAGATGTCATTATTAACCTCTTCTTTAAGTTGGGCCAAGGTCCAATTGTGCTGAATCGCTTAGCCTGGAGCTTTATAAAATCCCTTTATCCGACCTCCATCCAAAATTGCCCGCTCTTCGATGGATCATACCCCCCGAGGGCTGTGACCCTTTCCCGAAACGTGTTGGACTGAATGATTTCGAATACCACTTGAATATTTGGGTCATTGACTATGGCTGATGGCATGATCAGGTCATACTGCTCCCTTTCCATGGGGATAAAATCGAGATGAAGTGCTTTTGCGGCTGCAAAGATACCCATCCCGCAATCCGCCGCGCCACTCAGAACGTCCACGGCCACTGCCATGTGGGTGAATTCATCATGACCATAGCCCTTTATGGCGTCGGGTTCAATCCCGAGCTGTCCCAATTTATAATCAAATAAAACACGGGTGCCGGATCCCGCCTGACGGTTAATCAAGGTGATATCTTCTCTGGTCAAATCTTCAAGCCCTTTTATCCCTTTCGGGTTTCCAGCGGCGGTAATCAATCCCTGATCCCTCATCACAAGGTGAAAAACACTGGCCTTCACCCCCTTGAGGTATTTTTGGATGTAGGAAATATTGTATTGACCGCTTTCAGTGTCCAGTAGATGGGAACCCGCCATGTGGCAGGCCTCTTTCCTGAGGGCCAATATACCGCCCAGGCTGCCTACGTTTCCTGAAGAGACGCGAACATTATACCCCCTGCGCCTGATTTCATCTCCGATGATATCGATAGTCACATCGTGGCTACCCACAATAACGACGGTGTTGAGGATCTCCTCCTCGTCCACCAGGAGTTCCGCCTCAATCTCCTCATCCTGGCTCACACCTTCAGAAAGGGCCGGAATGCGAACGATACCCTCCGCTCTGGTAAGGGTCGTAATGGAACCCGCGGCCCGTGGCAAGGGCGTAGCGACAATTTTTTCACCGACCTTGCCGATATTTGCTCGTACAAATTCCTCAATCCCTAGTTTGGAGGGAATATCCCTCGTGGGCCGAACCTTTATGGTACCCACTTTGGGAACTTTGCAACCTTGCAGATGTAACAGGAGTGGTCGGACAAACTGTTGAAACGAAAGGGTAGCTGAAACCGTATAACCTGGATTGCCGATCACCGGCTTATCCTTTATGACTCCCAAGATGGTAGGTTTTCCCGGCATCATGGCGACGCCATGAATAAGAACCTCCCCCATCTCCTCGATTGTATTTGCTGTGTAATCCTTGCTCCCCGCGGATGATCCCGCGTTAATGATCACTAAATGCGCATCAGAATCGACCGCTTTTTCGAGTGCATATTTGATGTCTTCTTCCTGATCGAGCACGATATCGTATATGATCGGGACACCACCGCACTCCCTGACAAGCCCGGCCAGTATGAGAGAATTATACTCAATGATTTGATTCTTTTGCAACTGACCCGGGTCTCTGAGATTCTTGTGATGGATGAGTTCCGACCCGGTAGGAATGATGACCACTCTTGGCCGTTGCCACACCTTGAGAGAAAAGACACCGGCCGCTACAAGGGCTCCCACGTCATATGGGCGAATGGAGTGGTTCTCCGATAGAAGCAGTTGAGTGGTTACGATATCCTCCCCAACCTTTCGGATATGCTGCCAGGGATATGAAGGTGTCCTGATCTCCACATGGGTCTCATCCAACTGGTGGATTTTCTCCACCATGATAACCGAATTATAACCATCCGGAATAGCCTGCCCTGTGTTTGTCCAAAGGGCCTCCTCCCCGATTTTAAGGATTTTTGGATTTCTTTCCGTGGTGCCGTAGGTATCTTCCGAACGAACGACAATGCCGTCCATGGCAGCCGAATGATAAGTGGGTGCGGACATCGACGCAAAAACCGGCCCGGCAGTGACACGCCCCCAGGCTTCTTCTACTGAAACCTCCTCTGGTCCGGTCCTCCGATCCGGCCTAAATCGGCCAAAAAAAATATCTTTAGCCTCCTCAAGGGTCTTCATGTCCAAATAAACATGCCTCTTCAAAAAAATCCCCTTTCCAGGCTATCAAATACCATAACTTTCACATTTTGATCCTGATAAAGCCCTTCTCTATTCCTCTCCACCCGAAGAAGGCCGTCCGCCTCAACTAGAGTGGAAATGAGACCTGATTTGCCGAAGATAGGTTCAGCGATCCATTCACTTCCCATCTTCTTTAGTTTTACTCTGAAATAATCTTCCCTGCCGCTTGCCGATTCGATATTACGACCCAGTTTGGCCTCGATTTCAAAATAGCTTTTTTTCGGGAAATCCTTTTGCCCCTGCAGGTGTGACAAAAAGGGTGCTAAAAAAACCTCTGCTACGACCATAGCGGAGGCTGCATGGCCCGGTAGACCGAATATGGCACACGAGCCGGCCCTTGCAATAATGGTCGGTTTACCGGGACTGATGGAAATGCCATGAACCAACAACTCCATATCTTTGAAGGATTCAAAGACCTTTAGGGTCAAATCTCTTGTGCCCACTGAACTCCCACCAGAAATCCAAACAGTGTCCGCATCGCGAAGTCCGTCTTCAATCCTGCCTTTTAGTTTTTCAAAATCATCAACACACAAGCCCATCATGATTGGTTCTGTCCCCGCTCGCAGGCAGAAGGCCGCCAGGGTATAACTGTTGATATCACGGACCTGCCCCGGAGCGGGTCTCTTATCGACAGGGACCACCTCATCACCCGTCGAAATGATGGCAACTTTGGGTTTTTTGTATACGGCAACCCTAGACAGACCAAGCCCGGCCAACACCCCAAGATCCTGGGGCCTTAGCATGTTCCCCTGTTCCAGGACCGAGGATCCTTTTTTGAAATCGTCATCATGCTGGATTACATTTTCCTGAGGAGATATGGCGCGACTGACTTCTATGCTATGGTCATCTAAGGTGGAGCAATATTCCACCATAACAACCCCGTCGGCGTCTTTTGGTAGCATACCCCCAGTTGATATCTTGATGGCCTGTCCCGACCCTACGGCAAGGTTGGGGACCTGGCCCATAACCACCTCCCCGGTGACTTCAAACAGAGCCGGCAGGCTTTCAGTTGCCCCAAACGTATCTTTGGCCCTGACCGCATACCCATCCATTGAAGACCTGGAAAAGCCGGGAAGATTCTCAGGGGATAGGATATCCTCGCTTAATATCCGACCAAAAGACACGTCTAGTGGGAGGGTCTCCTCACCCAATGGTTCGAATTCCTGTAGGATCTTAAAAACCTCTTCAGATGTTTTTAACGTAAAGAACAACTTTTCAGTTTCCTCCAGTCCCCATTAGATTAGTCTGATGGATCATCAGATAGGTCTGATATATAATCAGATAGGTCTGATGGATCATCAGATAGACCCGCTTTTCTTTGAACGGTTTCGAAAGTCAAACCGGCACGCCCGGCGGACAGCCCATGATTGTGTCATACCTGACATAAGACCGCAATAAAAACCGTTATAATTCAAACCCATTCATTAGTGTCCAAAACAAATTCATAACTTCGTTGGTGGATCAAGCATCCATTTTACCATTGCATCAAAATGCCATTTACCCCATAATGAGGGTCTATCTGAATTCAGTAACAGAAGTCACCTATCACGATTTATTCACGCTTAAGGAACCCCGACTGAAGGTCGGGTTTCCTTAAGCCGTCCAGCTGAAAGGCTCTTTCAGCCGGACGACCTGTGGCTTTATATCTTTGCTCAAAAAGGCTCTTTGCCGAAAAAAAATGAAACGATCATTCCCCCTCATTTTTACTGCACTTGTTACACTAACAACCTTCTCTCCAGTGAGCCGTGCTGCTAACATACAAATACCCTTTTTACCGGGGGAAAAATTAACCCTTCAAGTCAGATGGGCCTTTATCCCTGCAGGAGAAGTGCAGCTTGAAATCCTTCCCTTTGAGATGGTGAAGGGCGTAAAATCATACCATTTTGCAATGACCGCTAAAACCTCCTCTCTTGTAGATCCCTTCTATAAAGTGCGTGACCGGGTGGACGCTTATACTGATGCCGAAATGACTCATTCACTGTTGTATAAAAAAAAACAGCAAGGGAAATCCAAACGGAATATTGTCGTAAATTTCGATTGGAAGAAAAGAGAGGCCCAATATTCCAACTTCGATGAACAAAGAGAACCCGTTACCATATCACCCGGCTCATTTGACCCCCTATCCGTTTTTTACGCGTTCCGCCTTTTCGCGTTAAAAGAAGGGATAAAAATCAAGGCCTCGGTAACTGATGGGAAAAAATTTGTCGATGGAGAAGCCGCGGTTCTGAAAAAGGAGAAAATCTATGTTGCCGACAAGTGGTATGAGACCTATTTGGTGGAACCGGATTTAAAGCATATCGGCGGAATTTTTAAAAAGAGTAAGAATGCAAAACTTCAAATATGGGTCACAGCGGATAAGCAACGAATACCCATCAAAATAAAGAGTAAAGTCTCAGTTGGGAGTTTTGTGGCCGAACTCGTTTCTTATGAACCGGGTAAGTCTCTTCCCTGAACTCCTTGATCAAAATCTGACTTCCCTTTCAAACATTGACTTTTTACAGAAAACCCACCGTCGCCCTATAACTATGCTCCGATTCATTTCTTATTTATTGTAGCGCTTCCTAAGCGGTTCAAGGTCCAGGAAGCAAATTTCCAGGTAGGTACAGGGTTTCCATTTCCAATAACCGTAGACCTTACACCTTTTTTTTATTTACCTTGACTTCTGCTGACAAAGGGTGCCATAAAAAACAGCAGGACCCGAGGGCCCTGCTGCGCATGAAGGTTTGGCTGTTTGTTAACTTTTAAACAAAACTCTATCAAGGTTAGGTTGAACGTTAAGAATTAATCCAAAGCAACTTTTGGGTTGGGCTGAACGTTACCTTTTCAACAAATCCCAAGACAAATTCTACAGACAACATCCGTAACCTGACATTTCCGATTACAACCACATTCAAGGGAGGGAGGGAAATAATTCAGGACCACCCCTCTGGACAACTGAGCCTCATTGAGATTTATGCCACTACCCTGATCACTTTACCACTGACTTCAGCTTAGATAACCTCATTTTTGCCCATTTTCCCACAATACGAACTCCTACTCCCTTTAAACTATGGGTGTCAAGACTTTGTCTGGGAAACCACAATAGCCATCCGGCTGAACCATCCAGCCGGCAGAACCTTTCTGAATTTCAATGGGTAAATATGATATGAAAAGGAAGTCTATAATAGAATATATTGTATGTCAAGAAAAAAACGACACAACATATTGAGGTTAGCCTACTTTTTGGGTGGTCTTTTTCTATAACCCATTCTCATTGGCTGGAAGATAGAGGTCCAAGGTGGTTTCGCTTCCCTCTTCCCTATAGATATGAAGGATCCCACCGTTTTTTCTGATGAGTTGATGGAGATAAGTCGATTCCTCTCCTGATATCCTAAGCCTCCCTTCTTCTATGCCCGAACCAGTAGAAGTAACGGAGACTTTGACAAATTTTCCCGGCTCCAACCCATGAGGTGCCATAAATGCATCACCCAGGGTAACATTCTGGCCCTTGACATAAAGCTCCCCCCCGCCGGGCATGCCACTGCACGAATCGTCATAGACCTTACGTATTACTCGATCAACCTCTTCTTGATCCGCGTTGACGTCCCAGATCCCATCCTGAATTCTCAAATGGAACGCTATCTGTTCTTTTTCTCGTCCAAACTCCTGGGAATACTTCCTGAGGAGGACATTGAGATCCGTGGTTATCCTTTCCCGGTTTAGGCCGTTTCCCATTTTTGAGAGCTGGTTGGTCAATTCAGCCCCTTTTTGGAACCCTTTCTCTAGGTCTTTCAATTGGTCATAGCCTGGCTGGTCGGATCCCATATCCATAAGTATCAAGGAAACCTTTCCCCTGATATATGTAAATAGGTTGTTAAAATCACGTGCGATACCTTTCAATAACGGGCTCTTGGACGACAACTTGTCCGGACTGGGGGGTCCCATCTTAGGAACCTTCAGTTCTACGATCTCATTACTGCTCTCTCTCAACGTCCTTTTTAATTGTTCAAAGCCTGTCATCCATTGAGTCGTCCTTTTTTTTCCCCTTTCCTCTTCACCTTCCTCTTTCACGACAATTTTTCTTTTTAGCCTCGTACTGCGATCATTTGTGGCCCCTTCCTCCTCCAAAGGTGAGATCTCATCGATGTTTGTTTGCCTGAATGCAAGAAATGTCTGCATAGAGGAATTGACGACTTTGGCGGCAAAAAACATGAGGAGAGAAAAAATCAGGATCACCGCCCCGACAGTGAGGTGGATCTCGTCGCCGATGACTAAAAACCGGATGATGATGGGAATAACCGCCGGGATGCAGTACGCCAGGAAGGCATCCAAGATTACCGAATACGCCCCCACCGCCATTGCCAACATGCCGCACGTGATAAGGGCAAGAAAAAGCTGGTGGATAATGGATTCGGCGGGAAACAGAAAGAATGCTGTGGACCCCCAAAAGAGGCCGGACACCGCTGCACCTATGTGAAAGAGTGTGCCCCATCTGTTCTGCTCATCCTTCATCAAACCTGAACTTTCATATATTTGCTGCAGAATGTATTGAAAGAGGGAAATCAACAGCATCGCTGTGACCCAATTGATCAAGGCGGTGTGAGAAATGACTTTCCTAAGGATGAAGATCAAAAGGAACGAATTCACGAGTGTTGTAGCGATGCCTATGGAGCATAACCTGTAGAGATGCTTGACCTGTTCCCTGTAAGTCGCATTATGGTCTGGAGACCCTATCAAGCCGTGTGCTCCTTTCATCATGAATGGTGTTCGGTCCATTCCAATCCAGTTTGTCATGGGATTGTCCACGCTCCGCAAGAGAGTTGCTCCCAAAGCCGGTTGTGAGCTAAGCGTCCTAAGTCATTTCTCTCATGATTGTGAACATTTTTCAAGCACGCTAAATCGTGGATTCATGATGTTCTATCAAAGGGTGGCATGTCTCCTCGTCTGCGGCTTCGGTTTTTCGATTTCAGGATGGTGCACTTACAAGGCAGGTTGTCAAGAGTGTTTCGGAATGGAACGGAAAGATCCGAGGGGTTCACTATACGAAAAAATCTCTTATCTTTTGGGCCAACTCCATCATGGTAAATGGTTTCTGAATGAATCCACTGCCGCCCCGCTCCAGGATTTCAGCCGTATTCTCTCCCAGGCTATAACCACTGGAGATGAGGATTTTAACATCGGGGTCGATCTCGCGGATCCTTTCGAAGGTCTCCTTTCCCCCCATCTCCGGCATAATCATATCGAGAACAACCAAATCGATACGGTGCTTTTCAGCTTTAAATATTTTTATGGCTTCTTTTCCGCTACTTGCCGCGAAGACGTTGTGGGACATCTTCTCCAACATCTTTTTACCGACTTTAAGGATCATCTCTTCATCATCCACAATCAAGATCGTCTTTTTCCCAAGGGGGGCCTCCACCGGGGCCACTTTTTCGAAGGCCAAGGCTGGTTGCTCGACCGACCCTTCTGAGCTTTTTTCCAATCGGCTCGTCACTTCGTTCAGACTGGCCTCATTTCCACCCCTTCGGGCCAGATCTAATAGTTTCTTGGTTACCTCCGCCCCTTTCTGTACAGATTGTTCCATGCTTTTTAATCGATCATAATTCGGGTGCCCTGCATCGGTTTCTAGGAGCATGAGTGAAATGTTTCCTTGGACATTCATGAGAAGGTTATTGAACTCATGACCCAGACCGGAGGCCTTATTCCCCAACGCTTGTGACTTTTCATACTCAGCCCGGTTTTTTTTGGTCTCCATTTCTTTTTCCAAATGTTCTTGTAAATCCCCATAGATTCGTGCGTTCTCGATGGCCACAGCCGTATAATGGGCGAATATGCTCAGTAAAAGTGAATCTGCTTTTGTAAATGGCGTACCGTCCTTTTTGTTGATGACCTCCAGTACACCGATTAATTTGCCCTTTCCTCGAACCGGGACACAGAGGATACTCTCTGTTTCAAACCCAAATATCATGTCAACGTCGGGATAAAATCTTGGATCTTCCCGGACATCGGAAACCCAAACGGGTTTTCCACGTTTAGCTACCCAACCGGCAATCCCTTTCTCGGCCGAAATCCGAAGCTCCCTCAACTTATCCGTCTTTGGTCCTGTAGGGATGGTGAACACCAATTCACCGGTATTCTCATCAAGCAGCATCAGGGTGCTCGCCACGGAATTCAACAGGCGATCTGCATATCTCAGAACCAGTGTTAAGACCTCACTCAGATCAAGCGTGGAATTGACAATCGAACTCATTTCTATTGCAAGGCCTAATTTTTTACTATCCAATGACTGATAGATTTCAGCCATTTTTTCCTGTTCTTCTAAGGCCTGTTCGATCTGCTCCATTGACGCATATCCCATGTAATTCAATATAACGCCCAACATGGGAGAGGCTTCTTTATACGTCGGCAGTCCAACCTGGGGAGAAACTTCGATCTTTTGATCTCGGTTTTGGGAGATTCTCCCTCGCGTAATTTCTCTCTGCCGTATGAGTGCTTTCCCGAGCTCCTGTTCGCTGATGTATCCCAGATCTATCAGAATCTCGCCAATGAATCCTTTAAGTATCATCCCTGTCCTGCCTCATCTCTCATGAATGACCTCGGTTAACAGTCCGGAGGACCCGTTGTAACCCATCTTACAATAATGGAGTTTTGTGACCCTGACGGTCACGAAGGGGGTTTAGAAGTTAGTTAAGCACCGGCCCGAACTAATATAGTCTTTATCGCCCTGCAATGCCTTTAGGCTTTTTAAAACTATTCAGCAAATTATGTGCCAGGGCACATGGGATGCATGCACCCTATTTTCTGCTATAATTTTAAATAGTTATAGCAGTACAGTTAAAAACAAAAAACATTATGAAAAAAAATACCACCTGTGTTAAGAAATAAAATGTCACTTAGTGGTAAAAATTTACACACTCAGATTTGGTAAACGAGAGATCCTAACCCGGCCAAGCCAGAACCAAGCATGCTTTTGAGTTTTAATTTTCTGCTTGTCCGGAAATTCGAAATAAGAAACCCGAAACAAATCCTAAATCCGAATGTTTCAATGGCCAAAACAACATTAGAATTCAACGTCTTCAGGTCATTTTCCTGTTTTTGTCATTAGAATTTTGGTAATTCGATTTTGTTTCGTATTTCGATATTCGGTATTCGGATTTTGTTATCTCTATGAATTGTCTGTCTTGATAAATTTCTTTGCCAAAAAATGCGAAAAATTTAAACCAAGATACTAATATCCCGTTTTATCTATTCCCTTTTTTTCTTGGTCTTTCGAATCACAACTCTTTTCACCTGGTTTTTCAACATATCATAATACCGTTCCTTTTCCTCCCAAATGACTGCCGCTGTGCTTTTCCCATCAGCCTCATTGTATACCATACTTCCATGTCCATCTGTCTCATAATCATCACAGATCAATAAATTGGTATCCTTTATTTCATCTATCAAGAGTGTAAACAGGGCCGCATAACTTGGACGGGTGTGATCAGCAAAACTTATAAGGATTTCACTATCTTTGTTCAGAACCACGAGGGCATAATCCGTCCTAAAGAAAAATTCGTCTTCATAGCATTGTCCTCTTGAATAAGCATCTTCGTCCTTATAAACCCTTTCCAACACCGCTTCAATTTGATTGGCTATTTTTTGCTTCTTATCATCCGCCGCAGTTGACTTCTTTCCGTTCTCCATGCTCTTAACCCCCACTACTGTTGGTCAGCTATGCCTCGCTCTTTCTCGATAAACGCCATGATTTGAATTTATTAAGGGATTCCTGATGTCCGGCTGAAAGAGACTTTCAGTTTGATAGTCTGTTTCATCCGAACAGCCACTTTTTTGCTGAAAGTATCTTTTAGCCGGAATGCCTGAATCACGCTGAGGTGAGACTTTTATTTGAAGCCATCTCAAAAATAGAAAAATGGTTCGAGGTCAAGGACGGCGCTAGAATCTGAAGAATCCCGACCGCGGGTCGGGACTTCTTCTTCTGTTCGTAAGAACAGCCGCTGTCCTAGCTGAAAGGGACTTTCAGCCGGACGGCAGGAGGCCCGATTGGATCGGTGGGCCTAAGTGATTGTTCTCATAGCCCCCTAGCCCCGTCGGAGGATTTTTTTTCAATATATGGTGTTGATGTGGTTAACTCAAAATCGCAGACCAACGGTGCATGGTCGGATAATTTTATCCGGGGGATATTAAAACCAGCGGTTTGTATTTCCGGACTGTGAAAAATGTAATCAAGTTGTCTTCGCGGGGACCGACTGGGATGAGATGGATATCCCTCACCGTTTGCAGTTATTAGCCCAGAAGCGGCAAGAAATAATGCCAGTTCCCGATCACCCCACAATACGTTAAAATCTCCAGCCACAATCACCGGCTTTTTTACATCCTTGATCATCTCAAGAAGATCCTGAAGCTGATACTGGCGATGACGGTATTTCAACGAGAGGTGGACCAGAAATAGAGTGAAATCCTTCAACTCCAGTTCCAATACGAGACGCTTGACACCTTCACGAAAATAATGACATTTTTGAGATTCGATCTCCAAGCTTGTCAGAATGGCGTTTCCCTGTTTGTTCAGAACCGGAATTTTCTGCACCATGGACGTGTCGGAGTATTTGGAACGATACATATGGTAGTGTTTCAGTTCCTTTGCAATGGTTTCTGCCTGGTTGTTCTTTTCAGAGCGGTATGATCCGCTGTCTACCTCGAGCAGTCCTATTATGTCCGGATTCACCGACTTTATAAAATCGACGATATGATTCAGATTACCATTGGTATTTTTTAAAAAACCACTGTACGGCACCGGGAGATGAAACTGTTTCCCAATCCCTGCCCCGTAACGGATGTTGTACAAAAGAAATCGCATAATCCCTCGTTTAGTTATTTTTAATATTATTTGGTTTCAAGAGTCGGAATGCCGTATAGATCAGTTCTATCTCCCAGATGTTTCCTCACTTTGCTAACCACAATTTCTTTTAGCTGTGGGCTCTTGAAACGTTGCCGCCTAGTATATCAGGGCAGACCTGAAATTTCAATGTTGCTGATAAAAACACAATAACTCCAGAGAGTTAGCTCACACCCGAATCCACCCCGATGTTTGATCATGGTTTTTTAACTCTAAAGACCCGTATTCCTGAATGAGTTCCACCCAAAACCCATGACATGATACATTTAAGCACTTTATTCTGAATGTCTATTCATTTTTTCATATTTAAGATTGTCATTTTTGTAAATTTGCCACCAATTGCAATCAAAGTGAAGAAGCCCCGACCTACTGTCGGGGCTTCTTCTAAACCGCCCGAAGGACGGTAGGACAGCTTCTCTCCTCTAACTAAACAGTAATCTTCACGACGATCATACCTGCCCTAGCCCTCTTGACTAAAATCTGGGCCGTATCGCCTGATTTTACCTTATTAATCTGCTCCTTCATCTCATTCGGTGTGTTGACGACCTGACGATTGACTTCTTTGATGACATCGCCTTCTTGAATGCCCGCGATTTGGCCTTTACTACCAGGCTGTACGTTGGTCACGAACACGCCTTTCTCATCTTCAGGAAGACCCACTTGTTTGGCAGTCTCGGGATCGAGTGCCGTGATCTGGAGTCCTAGTTCTCCCGAGCTCTTGAGACCAACCTTAACAGGTTTGTCCCTGTCCACTCGCTTGACCAACTCCACATAGAGAGTCTTTTCCTTGCCATCCCTTAGAATCGTGATAGGAATACGCTCTCCAACAGGAGAACTGGCAATGGTCCTGGAAAGGTCGCGACTGGAAACCTTATTCCCGGCCGCTTCTATAATGATATCGTTTGCTTTGATCCCGGCCTTGTCCGCAGGATCTCCTTCATACACCTGTGTCACAAGGGCGCCTTTTTGATCCTTCATATTGTAGTAGGCTGCCAGATCAGGGGTGAGGTCCTGGATGCCAACGCCTAACCAGGCGCGGGTCACCTCGCCCTTATTTTTTAGCTGTTCGACGATACCTTTGGCCATGTTGATGGGGATGGCGAATCCAACCCCATTGTTTCCGCCACTGCGGGACATGATGGCCGTATTGATCCCCACCACTTCACCTTTCATGTTGAGGAGCGGACCGCCACTGTTCCCCGGATTGATGGAGGCGTCCGTCTGAATAAAATCATCATAAGGACCCGCACCGATGACCCGTCCCTTAGCGCTGACGATACCGGCTGTTACGGTCTGTTCCAGCCCGAAGGGGCTCCCGACAGCAACCACCCACGTACCGACTCTGAGACCATCCGAATCTCCCATCGAAAGGGAAGCCAAATCATTTGTCTCATCAATTTTTATCAAAGCCAGGTCCGTTTTGGGATCACGACCTACTACTTTCGCATCGAACTCTTTGCCGTTGGCCAGTTTCACCTTTATCTCATCGGCGTTTTCAATCACATGGTTGTTGGTCACGATGTAACCCGCACGATCGATGACAAAACCAGAACCCAAACTCTGTTGTTTGAAGTTACGTTCAGGGCCGCCCTTGGGAGAGGGGTTAGGGAGACCTTCGAAAGGATTTCTATCGCCAAAAGGGTTTCCAAAGAAATGATCAAATACCGGACCTCCACCTGTTGTGTTTATCACGGTTCGAACGTTGACCACGCCGGGCCGAACCGTTTCGGCAAGGTCACTGAAATTCTCCGGAATCATCCGGACGGTACTCTCTTTTGATGCCGTTGCCATCTGAAGGCCCGATCCTAAAAGGGCCCCCGCCATTACCAGAACCAACAAAGTCGTCCTAAAGCTTTTTCTCTGTCTCATTTTCCTTTACCTCCATGTTTTAATATTTCTCACTATTTCAGATCTAATATAAAACATGAAGTTAACGGCAACCTGACCGCAAGATTACAAATTGGTCATGTTTCGACAGGAATCCTTGAATAATTGTAGGGAATAGAACTGAATTAAGTTCTTTGGTTTTTAATTCAGGCATTAATTTATGGTTCTTCTCCAATTTAGTTGGAGAAAAGGGTCGGCCCGCCACAAAAAAGGCGGGCGGGATTCCAGGGGTCGCGCCCGCTACAAAAAAGGCGGGCGGGGATTCAAGGGTTTGTTTTCTATAGACTCTATCAGGGCTTTTAACATTCTTTCAATTTCTGCAATATCTTGTATTGATGTACCCAATTCACCTCTTCAATTAAAACTAAATCCCCTGCTTGTAATATCTGCGGTTCCAATTCGAAAACAGAACGATAAGATATGTTAACCCTCCCAGTGCAATCAATGGTTGCCGTCCTCCCATATCCTTCAGCTATATTAGATGGAATAGACACAACAGATCTTCTTATCTACAAAGTCAGACAGTATCTTTCTTCCTTTGGGAATTTTGCTGTTATTCTATCGATCTCTAAACAGAGTTCGTATGGCTTCTGCCAGACTTTAAACTCTATGGAATTCGTTGGCTTTTCACTCGACCCCTTGAATCCCGCCCGCCGTTTTTTTAGCGGGCGCGACCCCTTGTACCCTCTGGGACCCCACTTATT
>JAQYVK010000523.1 GCA_030145585.1 Desulfatiglandales bacterium
TTTGAATGTCAACAAGGATGATGATCTTACAATCACTAACTTTTGTGGCATGATACTCTTATCTCTATGGAAAAACTGCTATATCTTCGCAGCAAAGGTTGGAAATAGGGTTGGAAAACTGAAGAAAGAAATAAAAAAGGGTTTCAGCGAAACGCTGAAACCCTTGCTATTACTGGCGGGGACGACGAGACTCGAACTCGCGACCTTCCCGCTGACTCAGCGGGACGTTCTAATCAAGGATTTGATATATTCTTTACTTTTACGTTTCTTGATTTCGTTTTCTCGTCTGACCGCACTTGAACGGTCCGAGTGTTTTTCGGAATAGACAAGTTCCCAGGGTCTTTTGTTTTTGGTATATTTTGATCTCCCCTGATTGTGACGTTCAAGCCTATAAACTAAGTCATTGGTGGAACCTACGTAATAGCTTCCATCGCTTAAACTTTTTAATATATACCGAATGTGACATAAACTAAAAAAAGAGGCCTGTCACGTAAAGCAACAGGCCCTTTTTATGTATACTGGCGGGGACGACGAGACTCGAACTCGCGACCTCCTGCGTGACAGGCAGGCGTTCTAACCAGAACTGAACTACGCCCCCGTGGTGGGCGGAACAGGGCTTGAACCTGCGACCCCCGGCTTGTAAGGCCGATGCTCTCCCAACTGAGCTACCCGCCCGAGCGAAAGGCCTTATTATTCCGAAGATCCATCAATTGTCAAGCGTTTAATCAGAGCTCATCCAGAAAGGCTGTTTTGGATTCGCGCAATCAGCTTTCAGCGTTCAGCCCTCAGCAAAACCTATGATGATAATGGGTTGGCTGAATGCAGAACGCCTAAGCAAATTCATTAAAGAAATCATATGGTTATGGATGGATATCCCTTAATGGGCGGTCACATCTGGCGCGGGTGTTGTGATTTCTTCCTGAACCAGTTCGATGCGGAAAGGCTTGGAGTCCTCTGCCGAGGCAAACAGTTCTTCCCCTTCTTCGAGGACCAAGGCCTCTTTCAGGACTTCATCCATGTGATCGACCGGTATGATCTCCACTTTCTTGAGAACCTTCTTGGGTATTTCTTCGATGTCCTTTTTGTTCTCCATAGGAATGAGGACTTTGTCCACAAATCCCCGGTGGGCGGCAAGGATCTTCTCTTTGAGCCCGCCTATGGGAAGGACCCTTCCCCTTAAAGTAATCTCACCGGTCATGGCGATTTTGTGACTAACCGGTTTCCTCGTTACAGCCGAAACGATGGACGTGGCGAGGGCAATGCCGGCCGAAGGTCCGTCTTTTGGGATCGCTCCTTCAGGGACATGGATGTGAATATCGATTTCCTCATAAAACTTATCGGGCAGTCTGAGTTGTCTCGCCCGTGTTCTCACGTAGCTCAAAGCCGCCTGGGCCGATTCCTGCATGACCTCGCCTAATTTGCCCGTCAAAACCAGATTCCCCTTCCCGGGCATAATGGCCGTTTCCGTCTGGAGAAGTTCCCCTCCCACATCGGTCCAGGCCAGGCCGGTGGTCACCCCGATTTGATCCGACTCTTCTGTTCGGCCGTGGTGAAATTTCTCGATGCCCAGGTACTTGTGGATAGATGTCCCGCCGACCTTGATGATCGGAGCCGCTTTTCCCTCTTTGACCACTTCTCTGGCCACTTTCCGGCAGATGGAGGAGATTTCACGCTCCAGATTCCGGACCCCCGCTTCCCTGGTATAATTCTGGATGATGGTCAGGATGCCCTGATCCGTAAAAGCAATGTTTTCAGGCTTCAGTCCGTTTTGCTCCACCTGCTTCTTTACGAGAAATTGCTTGGCGATACTCAATTTCTCCAGTTCCGTATACCCGGGGAGCCTGATGATCTCCATCCTGTCCTGGAGAGGCAGCGGAATGCTGTAAAGGGTGTTTGCCGTGGTGATAAAGAGGACCTCCGAAAGGTCATAATCCAGATCCAGGTAGTGGTCATTGAAGGCGAAGTTCTGTTCCGGATCCAGGACCTCCAGCAGTGCCGCAGACGGGTCCCCACGGAAGTCGGTACTCATTTTGTCCACTTCATCCAGACAAAAAACCGGATTGTTCGATCTTGCCTTTTTCAAGTACTGGATAATCTTTCCGGGAAGGGCCCCGATATAGGTCCTTCTGTGCCCTCGAATTTCCGCCTCATCCCGCACGCCGCCCAAAGAGAGACGCACAAAATTACGGCCCGTTGCCCTCGCCACGGACTTTGCGAGGGACGTCTTACCCACACCCGGAGGCCCCACGAGACAGAGGATGGGGCCCTTGATCTTTTTTGTTAGGGTCTGGACCGCCAGGTACTCGAGAATCCTCTCTTTCGGTTTCTCAAGACCATAGTGATCCTCTTCGAGGATCACCTCCGCCTCCTCTATATTCATTTTTTCTTTTGTTCTGTCCCGCCAGGGCAGAGAAAGAATCCAGTCGATATAATTGCGCACCACCGTCGCTTCGGCCGACATGGGGGACATCATTTTCAGTTTTCGAAATTCCTGTTTAACCCGACCGTGAGCTTCCTTGGATAGTCGTTTCCTTTTGATCCTTTTTTCGAGTTCATCCAGTTCCGCCTTGAAATCGTCTTTGGCACCCATCTCCTTTTGGATGGCCCGCATCTGTTCGTTGAGATAATAATCCTTCTGGGTCTTTTCCATCTGGTTTTTGACCCGTTTCTTGAGGCGACCCTCCAGTCTGAGGATATCTATCTCATGGTGGAGGCTTTCGAAAAGCTTCTCCAGTCTTTTGTTGACGTCCTCGAACTCCAGCAGTTCTTGTTTTTCCTGAATCTTCAATGACAGGTGGGCGGCGATGGTATCTGCCAGACGGGCCGGGTCTTCGATGGCCGAGACCGTCGACACAAGGTCCTTCCCGATTTTATCATTGAATTTGGCATATTCTTCAAAGCCGTCGTTGACGGTTCGTATCAGTGCCTTGGATTCCAGGTTCATCTGAACTTCGCTCGAAAGCTTTGACACATGGACCATGAAGAATTCCGGATGGTCCAAAAATGTCTCTACCCTGGCCCTCTGTTTTCCTTCAATCAGGGCCTTCACCGTCCCATCCGGCAGCCTCAACAATTGAAGAACAGCCCCCAGGGTTCCGACATGATAAATATCCTTCTGTGTAGGATTGTCTACCTTGGCGTCCTTCTGGGCAGAGAGAAATATTTCCTTTTCATGGGACATGGCATATTCAAGTGCCTTGATGGATTTTTCCCGCCCTACAAAAAGGGGAACGACCATATTGGGAAAAACGACCACGTCCCTCAGGGGGAGGAGCGGATATTGAGAAGTCTCTCCCTGCAACATCTCCGATGAGTTTTTCTTATTCTTATTAAACATAATTATGCATATCCTGCTTGATTTTCATAGAGTAAGAGAGGGCTTTCACTGTTTTTGATTACCTCTTCGCCAACCACACATTCGCGGACTCCCGGCATTGTCGGGATGTCATACATAATATCCAGCATCACGCATTCCAGTATGGCCCGCAATCCGCGTGCACCGGATTTGCGTAGGATGGCATCACTCGCCACCGCCTGGAGCGCGTCTTCGGTAAATTTGAGCTCCACACCCTCAAGTTCGAAGAGTTTCTTATATTGTTTTACAAGGGCGTTTCTTGGTTCCGTAAGGATCCTCACGAGGGCTTCCAAGCTCAAATGACTCAGGGACGCAACGATTGGAATCCTCCCGATAAACTCAGGGATGAGTCCGAATTTTATCAGGTCCTCCGGTTGGACTTGGGACATGATCGTGTCGACATCGTCATCCTGCTCGCTCTTGATATCCGCCTCGAAACCCATGGACTTGTTCCCGATGCGACTCCCAATGAGCTTCTCCAGCCCGTTGAAAGTCCCGCCGCAAATAAAGAGAATATTGCCCGTGTCCACTTTTACAAAATCCTGCTGTGGATGCTTTCGGCCCCCTTTAGGAGGGATGCTTGCCATGGTCCCTTCGATGATTTTAAGAAGCGCCTGCTGGACGCCTTCCCCTGACACATCTCGGGTTATGGAGGGGCTGTCCGATTTTCTGGCAATCTTATCAATCTCATCGATATAAACGATGCCTTTGCTCGCCGCCTCCACATCGTAATCGGCCATTTGAACCAGATTTAAAATGATGTTTTCCACATCTTCGCCCACATAACCCGCCTCTGTCAGGGTCGTGGCATCGGCGATCGTAAAGGGCACATTGAGGATTTTTGCAAGGGTTTGTGCAAGAAGGGTCTTGCCTGATCCCGTGGGTCCGATGAGCAAGATGTTGCTCTTTTGAATCTCCACCCCTTCCATATCGACCTTGGTGGTGATTCGTTTATAATGGTTGTGTACTGCAACGGATAGAATCTTTTTTGGCCTTTCCTGCTCGATGACGTACTGGTCCAGGGTTTCTTTTATCTCGAACGGTTTTAGAAGTCCGTCCTCTGAATCATCCTCATCTTCCTGTCCGTACTCCTCGGCAATGATTTCGTTGCATAGCTGGATACATTCATCACAAATATATACGGAAGGACCGGCAATTAATTTCTTTACTTCATCTTGGCTCTTGCCGCAAAAAGAGCATAAAAGATCGTCCGTTGAATCATCTTTCCTTTGCATCGAGACCTTCTCCTTATTCTTTTATTTCTCCCAGAATCTCCCTTTCGGTGATTACTTTGTCGATAAGCCCGTATTCCAATGCTTCCTGACTGTCCATAAAATAATCCCTTTCCGTGTCTTCACGGATTTTCTTCATGGGCTGTCCCGTGTGTTCCGCCAGGATCCGGTGCACCAGATCTT
Source organism: Desulfatiglandales bacterium (assembly GCA_030145585.1). Lineage (GTDB taxonomy): Bacteria > Desulfobacterota > DSM-4660 > Desulfatiglandales > HGW-15 > JAQYVK01. The sequence goes on from JAQYVK010000523.1 coordinate 4,771, forward strand.
TTATTTTCAGGATTTCCTTGGCCTGAATGTCTATATCGGTCGCCTGCCCCTGGGCACCCCCCAAGGGTTGATGAATCATCACCCTGGCGTGGGGCAGCGCATACCTCTTCCCCTTTGCGCCGGCTGCCAAAAGAATGGCTCCCATGCTGGTGGCTTGTCCCATACAGATCGTGGCCACATCCGGTTTGATGTACTGCATGGTGTCATAGATGGCCAAACCCGCTGTAACGGATCCGCCGGGAGAATTGACGTAGATGTTTACATCTTTTCCCGGGTCTTCAGACTCAAGGAAGAGCATCTGGGCAATGACGATATTTGCCATATCATCATGGACCTGCTCCCCCATAAAAATGATCCGATCCTTCAGAAGGCGTGAATAGATGTCGTAAGCTCGTTCACCGCGGCTCGATTGCTCCACAACAATAGGTATCAGCATTTCGTTTCAGTCTCTTTCTCTATGTAATTGTTCATTTTTTCCCCCAGAAATTGGGTTCTCATTTATCCTTTTTTTTGTCCGCCTTCAGTTCTATCACTTTAGCACCATTCACCAGATAATTCAAGGTCTTTTCCTCGAGAAGACTCTCCCTGAAGGAGTCCACGAGTTGGTTTGCCTCATAGTATTGGCGTACCGCCTGAAGTTCCTGGCCCATATTTTGTGCCATGTCCCGAAAGCCTTCCGTCAGTTCTACCTCGTCGACGCTTAACTCATTGTCACGCGCTATTTTGCCCAATATCAGCATTTCTTTGACCCGCTTCTCCGAACCCGGTCTAAGATTTCCCCGCAATTTCCCCTCATCTAACCCCGCCTTTTCCATGCTGGAGCCTGTTCTGAGAAGATTCTGCCTGATACCTTCGGTCGCATTCCGGACCTCCGATTCCACCAGGCATTCAGGAAGGTCAAATTCGATGCTTTCCGCTATTTTTTCGAGCAGACTTTTTTTCAGTTCCGTGTCTACTCTTTTTCCCTCTCTTTTAATAATATCCTCCTTCACTTTTTTTTCAAGTGTCTTGAGGTCTTTAAAATCGTCCCCGAGTTTTTTCGCAAACTCGTCGTCTAATTCAGGGAGTTCCATCTCCTTGATATCCGTGATTTTAACCTTGAAATCAACGGCTTTCCCCGCCAGTTTTGGGTGGTAATGGGACTCATCAAATTTTATATTTTTCTCTGACGGCTCCCCCTTCTTCCGGCCAATCAGGGCCTTCTCCAGGTCGGGATGAAAGTCACCACTCCCGATTCTCAACAGAAAGTTTTCGGACTTGACACCTTCCATTGGCTGGCCATCTTCGAATCCCTCATATTCTATAACGACGTAATCCTCCTCCTTGACGACCCTGTCTTCTTCTACAACCTTCAAGGTCCCGTTATTCCGCCTGATTTCTTCGAGCCTGTTTTTTACATCCTCCTCTTCGATCGAACTGCTCTCCTTTTCTACTTCGAGGCCCATATAATCCTTAAGCTCAAATTGAGGCCTCACCTCCATGGTCGCAGAATATTTGAAACTTTGGCCCGCCTTAACCATGTCGTTTTCTATGACAGGCATGATCAATGGGAAGGTTTCCGTCTCTTCCACCGCCTTGGGAAGCGTTTCATTGACCAGTTCCTTTGTCACATCTTGCTGGACCTCCGCGCTAAAGTAATTCTCCATAATCCTTCTTGGAACCTTACCCTGCCTGAATCCGGGAATCTTGGCC
>JAQYVK010000524.1 GCA_030145585.1 Desulfatiglandales bacterium
TGCCCTTGATAGCTGCAATCTGGATCAGTGCATCAAGCAGGGCGCTGAAAGGATCGGTTGGAGGGAAAAGTGGCAGGGATGGGGAAAGGAAAAAGAGGGCCGGTTTAGACGCGGTGTCGGCATGTCCATCATGACCCATGCCAGTGGCGCCGGCGGTTTTCTACTCGAGCACTCCATCGCCATCATTAAACTCCATGTAGACGGGGCCGCACAGCTCACGGTGAGTCCCTGTGAAATGGGGCAGGGCATCCTGGGCGTGCTCAGTCAGATCGCTGCGGAATCTGCCGGACTTCGTTATGAAGATATCCATGTGATCACAGGGGACACGGATATCACCCTGTTTGACATCGGATCCCACGCGAGCCGATCGACCTATGTCATAGGAAACGCAGTCGTGGATGCGGGTCAAAAAATCAGGCAGATATTGCTGGAGAGGGCGGCTAAAAGGCTTGAGACGGTCCCTGATAAACTGGATGTCAAAGAGGGCGAGGTCTATGTCAAATCAGATCCGAAGAAAGCGGTCAGTGTGGGGGAGATCTCCCATGATGCCATCTACGAATATGGCACGGACGGACAGCATATTACGGCCACCGGGACACACCAGTCCCTCACCCACTGCCCCAATTTCCAGGCCGGATTTGCAGAGGTTGAAGTAGATACTGAAACCGGCGTGATCAAGGTCCAGAAATTTGTTTTGGCACATGACATCGGCAGGGCGATCAATCCGCAGAATGTGGAAGGGTCACTGGAGGGCGGGGCTGCTCAGGGAATAGGCTATGCCCTGAGCGAAGACCTGATTATCGATAAAAAAACAGGAGAAGTCCTGACCGACAGTTTTGCCACCTATAAGATGCCGTCGACCTTAGATATGCCTGAGGTGGAGGTTGTCCTCGTGGAAGAACCGGCCCCTACGGGTCCTTTCGGGGCTAAAGGGGTTGGGGAACCGGGCATGACCAACGTGGCACCGGCGATAGCCAATGCCCTGTATGATGCCGTCGGTGTCAGGATACACTCGTTGCCGATGACACCGGAAAAAGTCCTTGAGGCCCTCAAACCCTGAACCCTGAACCTGGAACAGAAGAAGGAGGAAAAAGAGGCATGGCGCAAGGAGCATGGGGCATGGAGCAGAAAGCTGAAGAGTGATCGAAATCTGATTTTATAATGCGGATCACTCTCCATTGGGTTATGCGAGATATTCTGGATCCCAAGCAGTCTCATGAACGGTATCAATCGATTGTAACCTTTGAACCCTGAACCTGGAACAGAAGAAGGAGGCGAAGAACATAATCTTATGAAAAAAAAGACCTATCCGGCAAAATATCCGGTCAAGGTGGGTTTCGCAAGGTCTGTGGTCGTAGGCGACTATGTTTTTGTGTCGGGGTGCAGCGGTCAGACCCTGGAAACCTTTCATGTCGCCTCGAATGACGTTGTGGCACAGACCGAAGTTGCTCTTGAGAAGGTAAGGGGGGCCATTGAGGAGACGGGCGCATCCATGAACGATATCGTCAAAGTAGTCCTCTATCTTACCCGTATGGAGGATCATCCCAGGGTCGAGGAAAAGATTCGGGATTATTATGAAAAATATGCTCCCAGGCTTATTGATGAGCCACCGGTTGAAACGGTGATTTGTATTCCGGCTCTGCACGAGCCTGATTTGTTGGTAGAGATAGATAGTACCGCCGTGATGTCAAGGTGACCCCCCATGACTCAACGTATGGGGGACTTTTACCCTAATTGAGCCAAAGCCCAATTAAGGAGTTGTCAGCGTTCAGCACTCAGCTAACGAATTTGAAAGGTGGATATATATACTCACCTATGTCAGTTTTATGAACTTTGGGTTAATAATTACTAAGCTGACCGCTAATGGCTGAATGCTGATAGCTCCCAATTGAGCGTTTTCGCTCAATTGGGGTTTTACTTTAACTTTTTTCAATATCGCAGGGTTTCTGTGAAGGAGGAGGTACAGAATGAAAGAGAAAAAAATATTATTCGTGGTGGTTGTTCTTTTTTTGTCGTTAACCATATTAACCATTCCTTTCAGCGCAGGTTATGCCAAATCAAAAAACACAAAGTCGATAAAAATTGGTGTGCTTCTTCCCCTGACGGGGCCCTATGCCATGTGGGGTAAGATGTTTCAGAACTCCATGGAACTCGCCCTTGACAGCGTAGGCTGGAAGGTGGCCGGGAAAAAAATTGAATTGATTATAGAAGATGAAGGCGGTGAAGATGTGAGTATGGCCCTGGAAAAGGCAAAAAAACTGGTAGAAGCGAATAGGGTCGGTCTACTCCTGGGGCCTTTTTACGGCGGCTCGGCTTTGTCTGTTATGCCTTATACGTCGTCAATCCCCATCGTTAACGTCAAATGGAGTCAGCCGGGAAAAAATAAAAATGAGATCGGTAATAAGTATGGCTTCTGGGTTCCTACCACGTATCCGGACAATACCTATCCTTTGGGGCAGTATGCCTATGAGGAGAAAGGTATCCGGACGGTAACCACGATTGGAAGTGATTATGACTGCGCTTACGAATTTGTTGAAGGTTTCACCGATGCGTTTAAATCCAAGGGCGGAAAGGTGATCCAGCAGCAATGGGCACCCCTTACTGAAATCGACTACACCCCCTACCTGTCGAATCTCAAAATGGCGGACGCAATGGTCATCGGTACACTGGGTCCTCCGGCGAAATTAGCCCTATTTTCTCAATATGATCAATTGGGCCTCTTCAAGAAAATGCCGATTTTTATCTCTGAGGTTGGTACCCTGCCATCCCCTGTAATGCAGGAGATGGGCGATAAGATCATCGGCGTAAAGGGTGTTGAAAAGTTTCTGACCTCTTTGAAAAATCCCGAGGCTCAAGAGTTTCTCAAGTCCTATCAGGCCAAATACAAATCTGTTCCGGATGATAAAGCCAGCGATGCTTATAGCGGGATGAAGGTGGTTCTTGCCGCCCTGAAGGCAACAGGCGGGGATACGGATCCTGATACATTGAAGAAAGCATTGCTCAATGTGAAGCTGAATCTTCCTCCAGGCCCTTTCCAGTTCTCGGAAGGGCGAGTGGGGATGGTTCCTCTGCGTGTCAGTGAAGTTCAGAGGGTGGGTGGCAAACTCCAATGGGTACCCGTTAAGGAATACCCCGGTAGGCCGCCCTATGTGGAAACATATCCATAGAATTATCTTTCTTTGAGAATGGGGCCCGGAAGAGTCGTTGGCAGTTTACGACTCTTCCGGCGCGTTTTTCAAGCTTATTGGAGTCGTGGGAATCAATTAAAATGGAACTCATCATCCTGAATGTCTTAAATGGTGTTTCCTTTGGGGCTATCCTTTTCCTGCTCTGTTCGGGCCTTTCGTTGACATTCGGGGTCATGGGCATTCTCAATTTATCCCATGGTGCTTTGTATATGGTTGGGGCCTATGTCGGATGGTCCATAGCGGTGCATCAGGGCTTGAATTTTTGGCTGGCGGTTTTGGCGGGAGGCCTTGTTGCCGGACTTTTGGGTTTGATCATGGAGCGGGGCTTTTTTCGTCATTTGCATGGGATGATTAATGAACAGGTGCTGCTGACATTTGGTTTTATCTACATATTGACAAATCTGTGTCTGTGGATATGGGGGGGAGTGCCCAAGGCGCCCTACACGGCACCAAGTTTTTCAGGCTCATTCGACATTGTCGGAGACTGGACCTATTCGAAGGCACGCCTTGTGGTTACGGGAATCGGTATTGTCCTGGCAGCGGTTTTGTGGTTTTTTCAGGAAAAGACCCGGATCGGGGCAATTATCCGAGCGGGTATGGACAATAAAGAAATGACCATCGGATTGGGCATCAATTATGGGCTCGTAGCGACTTTCGTTTTTATTCTGGGTTGCTTTATTGCAGGAGCAGCAGGGGTCATCGGTGCATCCCTTTTCGGTGTCACACTGGATCTTGGAATGAGCATTTTGCTGCTTGCCCTGGTCGTGGTTGTCGTGGGAGGTAAAGGTTCAGTGCAAGGTGCTCTGGTTGGCGGCATACTGATCGGCCTTATCATCAGTTTCGGGAAGGCCCTTTTTCCGCAGATTTCCACGTTTCTGGTTTACTTGGTAATGATTGTCATCCTGCTGATCAAGCCCTCGGGGATCATGGGTAAAAAGGTTCAAGACAGATGATAACCGTGAAGCGACTATATCGGCCGGCAATTTTTGCAAGTTACGGTCCATATATGATTGGTTTGGCCATATTTCTGATAGTCCCGCCTTTCCTGCCCATGTACGTTCAAAGTATTATTACAAAGGTGGCCGTTTTTGCCATCTTCGCCATGAGCCTGGATCTGATTATGGGGTATACCGGGCTTCTTTCCCTGGGCCATGCAGCATTTTTTGGAGTAGGCGGCTATATGGCTGCCATTCTCATAAAAAATTTCGAGATCACAAATTTTTGGATCGTTGCACCCATCAGCATCGTTGTGGCCGCGCTCTTTGCCGCAGTTCTCGGTCTCATAGCGCTCCGAGTAACCGGTATCTATTTTCTCCTGGTGACCTTTGCGCTGTCCATGCTTTTGGCAAGTATTGCGTTGAAATGGAACTATGTCAACGGAATCTATGGAATGGCAGGCATCATGCGTCCGGATTTAGGCCTGGCAGGGTTCCGATTGAATCACATAAAATTTTACTACTTTGTTTTTCTAATTCTCATCCTTTGCTACTTCTTAATGTACCGTGTGGTCAACTCACCTTTTGGTCATGCGTTGCGGGGAATCCGCGAAAGTGAGTCACGTATGCGCGCGCTGGGATACAATACATGGCTTTACAAATATATTACATTCATCATTGCCGGTCTTTTTGCCGGGGTCGGTGGCGTCTTGTTCACTTATCAAAGTGGTGTGATTGCACCGCAACACCTCGGGGTGACCGTCTCCACATTAGCCATGCTCATCTGCATTATCGGCGGCATAGGAACTTTGTGGGGGCCTTTTGTCGGGGCTTTGGTGATAATTTTGCTGGAATATTTTTCCAGTATAAATGCTCCCGAACGATGGCCTCTCATATTAGGTGGCGTATTTGTTATCGCAGTCATGTTTCTAAAAGGGGGAATTGCGTTCCATCTAAAGAAACTTTGGAACAAAATGTTTTTAAATGGAAGCTTTAAGGGCTGAAAAACTCAGTAAAGACTTTGGTGGCGTTCAGGCGGTCAGGGATATTTCTTTCCAGGTCCAAAGGGGAGAACATCTGGCTATTATCGGACCAAACGGGGCAGGAAAAACGACCCTCTTTAGTTTGCTCGGTGGCCAGATAACGCCGACAACAGGTCGGGTCTTTTTTGAAAGAAAGGATATTACCGCTCTGGCGCCGCATCGTCGTGTTCATTGGGGCATTGCACGGACTTTTCAAATTGTAAACCTTTTTAGTGGTCTTACGGTGCTTGAGAACATCATGCTGGCTTTTCAGGGAACAAAACCATCCCGATTTCAACTTATGCGGCACGCCATGAGTTACGGGAAATTATTTGTAAAAGTGGAGAAATTACTGACCACAATGGGCATGTGGGATAGAAAGGATGAGTTCGTTCATGCACTTTCCTACGGTGAACAACGCAAGCTGGAAATTGCTCTCAGTTTGGCAACGGAACCGAAGATCTTGTTGCTGGACGAGCCAAGCTGCGGATTAACTGGAGCCGAAAGCGCTGAAATTACCGGCATGATCAACAATTTGGAATCTGACATTACCGTTATTTTTGTCGCCCATGATATGGATCTGGTATTCGGTGTTGCTCAGCGGATCATCGTTCTCCATTACGGTGAGATTATTGTGGAGGGGACACCCGACGACATAAAAAACAATACAAAAGTCAGGGAAATCTATATGGGCTATCAGGGGAGGGCAAAGCGGTGATCGAACTCCGTGATGTTCATACCTATTATGCAGACAGTTATATTCTTCAGGGAATTTCACTGGAGGTTAAAGAAGGCTCAGTGGCGGCGCTTCTGGGCCGAAACGGAATGGGGAAGACCACCACCATCCGCACGATCATCGGGTTTACACCACCCAGGGAAGGCATTATTCGCTTCAAGGAAAAGGAAATTCAATGCCTGAAACCACATAAAATAGCCCGAATGGGCATCGGCCTCGTTCCTCAGGGGAGACAGATTTTTCCGTCCTTAAGCGTCTATGAAAACCTTACGATGGCTGCACGGGACATGGAGCGAGGTGACGCATGGAATATTAATAAAATCTATAACCTTTTCCCAATTTTAAAGACTCGGACCAGAATCAAAGGCACCCTTCTGAGCGGGGGAGAACAGCAGATGCTCACGATCGGCCGAGCCCTCATGACCAATCCCGCCCTACTTCTGATGGACGAGCCTTCAGAAGGACTGGCACCGATTATAGTGGAGGAAATTGGTCATATCATCGGCAGACTCAAGGAGAGCGGTATCTCGATCCTTCTGGTCGAGCAGAATATTTCCATGGCATTGGACCTGGCCGATTATGTTTATATCATCAGCAAGGGAGTCATTGAATATGAATCAAAACCTGATGATTTAATAAAGAACGAAGAGATTGTAAGTAATTATCTTGGTGTGGCCGGAAATGAATGAAATGAACCCAATTCGTTTCGCTCATAATTGGAATAATGGAATGTTGGAATCATGGAATAATGGGTTCTGGGCAGTTGGGTAAATGGTTTAAGAAAACCTCTCAGAGTGGCTCAACATTCAAAACGAGGTTCTTTAAAGGCAAAATTTTCATTGACGCGGAAAATAATGAATGAAAAAATTGATTATTTCCTTTGAAATTCAACATTCCATTATTCCACGTGCAAGGTAGTAATATCTGATCTCAAAATACTTGTTTGATTTGAGAAAATTGTGCAAATTCCGAGACGTATATTTAATATTTTGAATTTTAATGGAGGACGTCATTATGAGGATTATAGACCCCCACCTACATACCGACAGGATGAAAGGCAAAGATCTTGAGACCCTTTCCGTCGCAGGCGTGGAGGCGGCTGTTTTGCCGACACCTCACCTTCTACCGTGGATGGTGACGGCCGATAGCCTGTTTCGGATGTGGGATAATTTTCTGGATTTTCAGATCAAACATCCCAAGTCCCTGGGTGTGGACATGAAAGTCACCCTGGGTGTGCCCTTCTATGGGATGGAACACGAGGCGGTTGATCAGTGCCTCAAGAAGATGCCCGAATATCTCAAACATGACGTGGTTGTAGGTCTGGGTGAGATCGGCCTTGATGCGGGCATAGACAATGAAGTGAACCTTTTTCGAACCCATCTGCAAATTGCCAAAGAGCATGACATGCCCATCATCGTGCATACTCCCACCCCCCATGAGCCACAGGCCGAAACGGTACTTGAGCAGATTATCAAAATCATAAAAGAGGAGGGTTTCCCCATAGAAAGGGCCGTTCTCGACCATACCGGCCTGAATACCCTT
>JAQYVK010000525.1 GCA_030145585.1 Desulfatiglandales bacterium
ATCGAGCATGGGAATGTCATGCTTAATCTTGAAGTTCTTGAGCTCTTCCTCCGTGTAGTTATTCAACTCCTCATCGGTATAGAGCCGAAGTTCTTCATATTTAATTTCTTTTTGTTCTTCTTTCGGTTCAAAAGCCATTATCCCTGCCTCCTTTTGACATTAACATTGTTATGAGCGGTTAAAGGGGGTTGGTCCCATTTAATAAAATTAAGCCATTTAAATGGGGTAGGTCCCAAAGAACTTATGGATAAGTCCCATAAATTCTTTGTTGAGATTCACCTCCCTCCTCAAAAACAACTTAATGTGCAATTATCTTGGATAATTGCACCATTTACGCATGTGCAAAATTTCACTTCCTGGTGCAAGTACCTGCAAATATTGGATTTTCCAGGTTTGCCCCAAGTGGCTACACGTTTATAGTCGTAATCAATTGGAATTGTCAATAAAAAAAACGGATTATTACCCGGGATTGCTTTGAATGCTTGATAATTATTTGACAACCCGGACGGAATGAATCATCCTATTTTTATGAGGCATTCCGCCGCGCATGGCGCATAGAGCAAAGCACATAGCGAAAAAGGCTGGTGGCTGAAAGTGTTACGCTCTGCGCTTAGCCCTTCAGCTTTTGTATAGCTAAACCCGGAACATTGAACCCTGAACCACCCAACCTGGGTCAAAATTATGTCAAACACGTTACCCCGTATTATTATCGCCGCCCTTAAGGGGGGCTCCGGCAAAACCATCGTTTCGTTGGGCCTGGCGGCCGCTTGGCTGGATAAAGGTCTCAAGGTGGCGCCCTTTAAAAAGGGGCCTGACTTTATTGATGCCAGCTGGCTCACCCTTGCTGCAAGACGCCCTTGTTACAACCTGGATGCCTTTCTGATGACCGACCCTCAAATTGTTCAATCCTTTCAGTCAAATTCTGCCGGAATGGACATTTCGTTGATAGAAGGAAACCGGGGCCTATTTGACGGTCTGGATCAGGAGGGACGCTATAGCACGGCAGCCTTGGGGAAATTGCTAAAAATCCCTATTATTATCATTGTGGACGTCACAATGGTCACCCGTACCGTGGCTGCGCTTGTTTTGGGGTGCCAGAAATTTGATCCGGGCTTACAGATTGCAGGGATCATTTTGAACCGGGTGGCAGGCCCCAGACAGGATTCCATTGTCAGAAACTCTATCGAGCATTACTGCAACATCCCTGTTGTGGGATCGATTCCAAAATTAAAGGAGAATCTATTTCCGGAAAGGCACATGGGCCTCATCCCCCACCGGGAGAGAGGACGGGCTGAAAAAGCGATTACGTGGGCAAAAAGGGTTGTTGAGCAAAATCTCGATCTGGAGTCCATTGAAAAAATAGCCGGTGATTCGGATTTGTTGGAAAGTGCAGACTATGATCAGAAACAGGCACAACCGGATACACCCCACAAGGAACCGCTTCGAATCGGTTTTATCAGGGATAACGCCTTCTGGTTCTATTATCCTGAGAACCTGGACCAGCTCAAGAAACTTGGAGCCGTGCTTATTGAAGTGGATTCCATGGCAGACAAAAAACTCCCACCTTTAGATGCGCTCTATATCGGAGGGGGGTTTCCTGAAACTCAAGCGGAGGCACTGGCAAACAACAAGGGCTTCAGAGATTCCCTAAGAGAGAGCATCGAGGCGGGCCTGCCTGTTTACGCGGAATGTGGTGGCTTGATGTACTTGGGTGAAAGCCTTATTTTAAAGGAAATAGCGTATCCTATGGTCGGCGCCCTGCCCTTGAAATATGTTCTTAAAAAAAAACCTCAAGGACACGGATATACGATCCTGAAAGTAAACCGGCCAAACCCCTTTTATCCGGTGGGCGAAATATTAAAAGGGCATGAATTTCACTATTCAAAACCCCTGATCAGAGAGTCAAATGAGATTGATACGGCTTTTCAAGTGAAACGGGGCCGTGGCCTTGACGGGCAGAGAGATGGTCTGTATAAAAAAAACCTCCTGGCCACCTATACCCATGTGCATGCGGCGGGAAATTCTTTATGGAGTAAAAGCTTTTATAATAAAGCCCTACAGGTTAAACGCCAAAACAGACCTTGAGTGGATACATGTGAACAGTGAGCTGCCGAACGCATGGCGCATCCGCCGTCGCCTGCCCACTAGCAGTGGGCCGCTATGGCGGGACAAGTAGCGCAGAGCGTAAAACCTCATAACCGTTTTATTAGTTCGATTAGTTTTATTGGTTTGATTGGTTAAAAAAGGAAGATTAATCAGAATGAACCAACAAAACCAATGAAACCAATTGGACCAATTCAACCAATCAAACTGATTTAACCCTATGCGCTTTGCTCTCTGCGTGGCCACAAATGCTCTTACTCGAAATAAGGCACCTTGTAATGACGAAAAAAAATGTTTATTTTATGAATCAATTACAAAAGAGTCATTGACAATACCAAAAAGATGAGTTATAAATCTTCGTCGTTATTTTATAAGTGGTTAGAATAATTGAGGGAATTTATGAATTTTAAAGGAGGTTTTTAGATATGCCATCGGTCGAATTTGAAGGTAACACATTTAACGTAGATGAAGACGGTTTCATTGACGACTTCAACAACTGGAACGAAGCCTGGGTGCGCCATGTGAAAAACACGGAAGGCATTGACGAGCTCACGGATGAACACTGGAAGGTCCTCAATGTGCTCCAGGACTATTATAAGAAAAACGGGATTGCCCCTATGGTCAGGATCCTTTCCAAGGTTACCGGCTACAAACTGAAATACATCTATGAATTATTTCCTTCAGGCCCGGGTAAAGGTGCCTGTAAAATGGCTGGTCTGCCAAAACCGACGGGATGCGTCTAATCTAGTTTTGTCATCAGTTTAAATCTATCGGGTAAAAAAAAGGCACTAAAGGGAACAATGAACCCTTGATGTGCCTTTTTTATTCTTATACCCCACAGCAAGCTGCGGGGAGCTCCCTTCTTAGTCCATCAGAAACATTTAAGGCTCTTCATGGGATCTATTGAGCTCATGGTAAAGCTCAGGCCGTCTGTTCGGGAGAAAATATTTCATTCGGTGTTTTCTCGTCTCTTCCAGTTCCTCCCCCGTCACATGTACCATCATCAGATTCTCTTCATATCCCCTATAGCAATTCATCACCCGACCAGAGGGATTTAAAGCCACGGCCACACCCGGGAATAAAAAACCATTGCGGTTGTTGCCCACCTGGTTATAGGCGACCACATAGAGCCCATTATCAAAGGCCCTGCTCGGGAGATGCCTCAGCCAGCTTTCTGCCTTTTCGGCAGGGGTGCCTCGTGGGGATGCATGTGGGATAAGGAGAATCTCTGCCCCTTTGAGGGCCATGACCGTGCTTATCTCAGGGAAATGCGACTCATAACAAAGCTGCACACCGAAGTGGGTACCCTTCAAAGAAAAAACTTCGATCTTTTGGCCCGCCCGATATGTTGCCCTTTCATTGGGTGAAAGGTGGGTCTTCCTGTATACCCCCAATAAGCCATCAGGTCCTGCGACCACCTGACTGATATATGGCTTGGCCTCATCCGACGGCTCCACCATCCCGGCAAGGAGGACAAGCCCGTGCCTCCGGGCCATTCCCTCTACCTTTTCCAAAACCTTCTCCGGTCGCAAACCGTCATAGATATGCGCCGGATCTTCTAACCGGTATCCAGTGATGGAAAGCTCAGGGAAACAGATGAGATCCGCCCCCCTCGTTCCTGCCTCCTGAACAAATGTTTCCATTCTTTCGAGATTCTTTTCAATCTCTCCGAGTGGGGAGTTCATGCAGACGACAGCAATTTTTAGGTCACCGATCATTGTTGTCCCAAATTAAACAACATCCAGTCCATTTGCCTCCCATGTTACAGACGTGAAAGGTGAACGGTAAACGGTGAACAGTAAGCCGTGAACCGCTTACCACTCACCCTTCGCTTGTCCAGTGCCTTGCGCCTGCCGGTTGTGAAAATTATGCCCTACAACCGGCCAGCCATGCGCCTTTAACAATTTACACTCAATGTCATTAATTAAAGGGGAATTGGGTCTCCCACACCGTCACCCCGGCGAAAGCCGGGGTCCAGAAGTCCTGAAAAGACTGGATTCCGGCTTTCGTCGGAATGACGCCAGAGGCTTACACATCGGGGCTGAAGGCTTAAGTTAATGACATTGATTTTACACTATGTTCATAATCCAGGAGTTTATGTAAACTGGTTTCGATGGCACGAACTGTGAGATCTGGGAACTTATATATAACTCACTACCAGATCACCCACCTCTTTTGTCCCATATCCCATTTTCCCTGCATCAAGGCCTTTTAAATCTTCCTTGAGAACCTGTTTGATGGCACTCAGCAACATCCCTGCCGCCTCATTTTCCCCTAAATAATCGACCATCATCTGTGCTGCGCATATGGCAGCTATTGGATTTATTTTGTTGAGGCCGGTATATTTCGGCGCCGAGCCGCCGATGGGTTCAAACATAGCCGTCACATCAGGATTGATATTACCGCCCGCTGCGATTCCCATCCCTCCCTGTATCATCGCTCCGAGGTCTGTTATGATATCCCCGAACATATTATTCGTTACAATCACATCGAACTGTTCCGGGTTTTTGATCATCCACATGCAGAGGGCATCCACATGCTGATAGTTGATGTCGATATCGGGATAGTCCTTTTTGACCTCGTGCAGGACCCTGTACCAGAGATCGGACTCATAAATAAGAACGTTGGTTTTTGCGCAAAGTGTCAAAAGCTTTTTCTGATTACGGCGCTGACAGTATTCAAACGCATAGCGAATACAACGTTCAACACCTTTGCGTGTATTCACGGACTCCTGAATGGCGACCTCATCAGGTGTGCCCTTTTTTAAAAACCCGCCACCACCTGCGTAAACGCCCTCTGAATTTTCTCTGATCACTACAAAGTCGATATCCTCGGGCCCCTTGTCCTTTAGAGGGGTCCCCACACCCGGATAGAGGACGACGGGCCTCAAGTTGATATAGAGATCCAGTTCGAAACGCAGTTTCAGGAGGACCTCCCTTTCAAGAATACCGGGTTTTACGTCCGGGTGGCCGATGGCGCCCAAAAAAATGGCATCAAAGTCCTTTAGTTCCTCGATCACCTCATCAGTGAGCAGGGTCCCTTCCTTCAGATAGAGATCCCCTCCGAGGCCGTACTCTTTGAAATTAAAATCCATACCGCATTTATCTGACACGGCTTCCAGAGTCTTGACCGCTTCCGCAACCACTTCAGGTCCGGTTCCATCTCCCGGGATCACAGCAATATCGTATTTTTTTGTCATTATTCTTCCCCTTTAGACAGGATCAACA